>JAIMBL010000010.1 GCA_023511615.1 Leptolyngbyaceae cyanobacterium HOT.MB2.61 | reverse complement strand
CCCCCACACCATTCCCCCTGCCTCATGAATACTGAAACGAATTCGAAGTAAAAGTTGACGCTTTCATCCTTTCAGGTTACGACAGAAAAGTTCAGTCTCAGTGAAGCACATTCCAGGGTTGCATAAGGTGGGTTTGTCGCAACATCAACTAAATAAAAGCCGTCAGGCTTCAAACACCAATCCAAAGAAACACCACAACCAATTCATCAGTCTGCGGGTCAAAATTCTCTTGGGTTTCAGCATGGTGTTCAGCATCGTTTTTGCTGGGGCTTTCTATTGGTTTTATACCTTTACAACTGAAAAGACTATCTCTCGATTGAGAGCAGATATGAAATCTACCCTGATTGGTGCTGCCAATGGAATTGATGTCAAAGAATTACTTGCTCTCTACATCAACGGAAAACCCAATGCCCATGGCTTTTCAGACGACCCTCGATTTCAGCATCAATTAGCCTGGTTTGAAATGGTTCACAGTATAGAACCACGAGCTTGGCTCTATACCTATACCTTCGGCAAAGCCAAATATAATCGTCGAATAGGTGAACCCGCTGTTGCACCCGACCAGCTAGAGATCATTTACCTGGTTGACCTGTGGGCGAAATACAATCCAGCCAAATCAGTTCGATTTCTTGAGGCGGGGGTGCCAGGACAGGTGACTGAGCAGGTCATTCAACGGGGGGCGATCGCAGAAACCCCCGATATTTACACCGACAAATGGGGAACCTGGCTTTCAGCCTTCGCACCCCTTAAGGATTCCAGCGGAAAAGTGGTTGCAATCCTGGGAGTCGATATTCAAGCCGATTACGTTCTCAAAGTGCAGCAAGAGATTCGAGATAAAGTACTGCTCTCTTTTGTCTCGACCTACGGCGTTTTATTCATTCTGGTCTACATTCTGTCTGGAGTGTTGACCAAACATCTGACTGAACTCACAGAATCCGCTAAACGCATCACTATTGGCAACTACAACCAGGTTCTTTCCTTTGCAAAACAACGCTGGTTTCCTGATGAAATGAACACTCTGGCTCAAGTCTTTGAGGTGATGATCGATAGCATCCGTACCCGTGAGCAACAGATTCGAGAAGGAAAGCAGGCAGAGGATGAAATACGCCGTGCCCTGGAAGAAGAAAAAGAACTGAGTGAACTCAAATCGCGCTTCGTTTCCATTGCTTCCCACGAATTTCGGACGCCTCTCACGGCAATCAGAACAGCAACTGAGATCCTTGAGCAGTATGGGGATGTGGCAAGTGAAGAGAAAAAGCGTGAATATTTTCGACGAATTCGAACGGCAATCCAGAACATTAATCAGTTGATGGAAGATGTTCTAACGATTGGTAAAGCAGAAGCCGGAAAACTAGAGTTTAACCCCATCCGTTTAAATCTGGAAGAATTTTGCCAGGAAATTCTCGACGAAATAAAGCTGGGAGTCGGCTCCAATCACACAATTACTTTCACCTGTGAAGGAAATTGTCAACACGCCTGCCTGGACGCAAAATTGCTCCGCTCAATTCTGACCAACTTGCTATCTAACGCAATTAAATACTCCCCCCAGGGCAGTATTGTCAGATTTGCTCTGTTCTGTTCACAGAAAAATGTTTACTTTGAAATTCAAGACCAGGGCATTGGCATTCCCCCAGACGATCAACCCAAGCTGTTTGAACTATTCCACCGAGCCAGAAATGCAGACACCGTCCGGGGCACAGGATTGGGGCTGGCGATCGTCAAACAATGCGTCGAACTCCATCAAGGTCAAATTACCTTTACAAGCCAGGAGAATATAGGCACAACCTTCCGGGTCGAATTTCCACTCTACCGGGAACCAATACTCCAGGCTGAATGAGCCGATATAGCTGTCACCAGATTGCTCAGGACACTGGGCTTAAAAGGGGAGTGAGGGCTTCGCCCCCCACACTCTTTCTAATTCCAATGTCCTGACGCACCTGCGTAAAGCTGTAATTGATGAAACGGGCGATTGTACGAAGGGCAAAAGTACCGATTATGTCAAACGGCAAGACATTGGTAATGTCGGCAAGAAAGAAAACGGGACGGTGGCTGTGACCGCCTATGGGTTAGTTGATGGGATGATTGTTCCATTGACCTTTGAGGTGTATCAACCGCGAGAACGATTGAAGCAGAATCAGGAGTATCAAAGTCAACCGCAGATCGCCGCCCACATGATTCGCCAACTGCAAGCCATGGGATTCATGGTTGAACTGGTGCTGGCCGATAGTTGGTCTGGTGAAAGCAAAGTCAATTGTGTCAATGTCCTAGACGAGTTGAAGTTGCCCTATATCCCGGCGATTTGTGGCAATCATGCCCTGGGGTTACCGCAAAACCCGGAGGGATACCAGGAGATGAATACCTTTATTGGTCCACTCGTGCATGAGTTGAACCTGCAAATCATCTTTTCATCTCCTTAGAGTGACCGAAAAGGGGTAAGACGTCTTAATTGGAAAACTTCAGAATCCCGGCTAATCAAACGCTTTTGGAGGTGCACGATTGCACTCAGGTGGCGATCATGCATCTCCAGTTGGTATGGAATTAATTGGGGGAAGCCAGCGATCGCGCTGGAAAATTCTCCTCAGCAGTTCACTCACCCAAAAATTGCTGCCCTTGCTCAAACCGATTGATGTGCCTATCATCGCAACTGAAAAACAACCTCCCTAACCATGCGTGTAATTGGTCTGATTAGCGGCACCTCAGTCGATGGCATCGATGCGGCTCTGGTCGAAATTTCTGGATTGACCCAGGACCTGAAAGTTGACCTTCTAGCTGGAAACACCTTCCCCTACCCAGCGACCCTGCGAGAGCAAATTCTGGCCGTCTATGCCGGGAAACCTCTGTCAATGGCAGCTCTGGCAGAACTGGATGACCAGATTGCCCGGTGCTTCGCAGAAGCGGCGATCGCCCTCCAGTTAGAACATTCACCCGCCGAGCTAATCGGTTCCCACGGACAAACAGTGTTCCATCGCCCACCGGGCAAAGGTGGAGTCATAAGAAGATGGGGCGATGATCCGCAAAACCAAACAAAGTTCTCCTCTCCAAATCCCCCTCCAACCCCTTCCTTCCCTCTTGGCTACAGCCTCCAGTTAGGACGCGGAGCCCTCATCGCTCACCTCACAAGTAGAACCACTATCAGCAACTTCCGGGCGGCCGATATTGCCGCAGGTGGCGAAGGAGCACCCCTCGTTCCAGCCGTTGATTTTGCTCTCCTCTCCCACCCAACCCTCAACCGCTGCGTTCAAAACATCGGCGGCATCGGAAATGTAACCTACCTCCCAGCCAGATCTCAAACATCCACTACTTCTCCCCCCGGCAGGCACGAAGGCATAGCCCCTTCCGTCATTGGTTGGGACACTGGCCCCGGCAACGCCCTCCTCGATCTGGCTGTGCAAAAATTCTCTAACGGCAGTAGAACCTATGATCAGAGTGGGGCCTGGGCAGCCAGCGGTACTCCCTGTCAGGAACTGGTACAGCAGTGGCTACAGCAAGAATTCTTTCAGCTTCCACCGCCAAAGTCTACGGGTAGGGAACTGTTTAGCCCAGCCTATCTGGAACAGTGTCTGCTAGACGCGCAACCCTATTCACTAAACCATGCCGATATATTAGCCACCCTGACTGAACTGACCGTAGCCTCGATCGCCCATAGCTACCACCGCTTTCTCCCCCAACTACCCGATGAAGTTCTACTATGTGGAGGCGGCAGCAAGAATCTATACTTAAAACAGCGGCTACAAGCTCATCTGGGAGAGACTTCCGTTTTAACAACGGATGAAGTTGGTTTGAGTGCAGACTTTAAGGAGGCGATCGCCTTTGCTGTGCTAGCCTATTGGCGGCAAAAGGGCATCCCTGGGAATCTCCCAGACGTAACGGGTGCAAGAAAGGCCGTACTTTTAGGGGAAATTCACCAGGTGAGCTGAACAACTGCGTGATAGCATGAATTACCGCTGGCATGGCGAAACGCAATCAACGCAAGGGATAGGGCTGTGGCTCACACCTTTTTAATGCAGGCAGGACGCTGGACCTTTCAGGGTAGCTGGCTAGAACGCAATGGTGCCCCCATTACCGTAAAAGGTAGAACGCTGGTGGGCTGGAGCCGTGACGATTGGTTCACAATGGTGACAAAGCTTGCCTTTCCGGGTACTGACCGGGAGGAAATTTCGTTTCAGTATCGTGGACGTATGGATGCAGGAGAGCGGCAATATACCTTTGTGCTACAGCACAGTCTGCTGGGCCGGGTTGAAGGAGAAGGGTGGGTGGCTCCCGAATCGATTGTTCAGCGCTATTGGGTGCTAGGCGATCGCCAGCGGCGAAGCGGTTTCGAAACCCTATACCGCATGAACGATGACACCTATTACCTCTCAAGTGGCATCATGGCAGGCCACTACCTCACCAGCACCATGGAAGCAGTTCTGGAACGTCAACCGGAATAACCCATATTTGCCTTAATCAATTAGGGGACAGTAGATTGATACCATCACTTTACGGGATAACTAAGAATATCGATGTATTTACTATCATTGGGGTAAACGTTCAGATCCTGACTCCTTGCCCAGAGTTTCCTGCGTCGGGGTCTTGATTTCTCAATGTCAAGGCGAGGCTGTCACTTTCTATCAAGGTATGACCACAGATCCCTACATCGGACGCCTGCTCTCAAACCGCTACCAGCTTGTGGAACTGGTCGGTAAGGGGGCTATGGGAAAAGTCTACCGGGCAGAAGATATTCTCCTGGGAGGGGTGATTGCGGTCAAACTTCTCTCCCAGGCATTGTTGAACAAAAAAATGCGCGATCGCTTCAAAGCCGAAGCCCGCACCTGCGCACAATTGGGACAAAAAAGCATCCACATTGTCCGCGTAACTGATTACGGAGTAGATGATCAGGATATTCCCTTCTACATAATGGAGTATTTGCAGGGAGAAAGCCTCAGCGACATCATCAACGCCCAGCCCATTCCCCTTCCTCGGTTTCTTAGTCTGGCCCGTCAAATTTGTTTGGGGTTGCAATGTGCCCATCAGGGAGTCATAGTAGATGGCAAAGTCTGTCCCATCATTCATCGAGACATTAAACCCAGCAATATTCTGGTCAGCCAGGACTCCAGCCTGGGAGAGTTGGTGAAAATTCTAGACTTTGGTATCGCCAAGCTAATTCAAGAAGATAGCGGACAAACCAACTCATTTATGGGTACCCTGGCCTACTCTTCGCCAGAGCAGATGGAAGGTCGAGAACTGGATGCCCGCTCCGACATTTACAGTCTTGGCGTCATGATGTTTGAGATGCTGACTGGCAAAATGCCTCTGCAAGCTGAAACTCATTCCTTTGGTGCCTGGTACAAAGTCCACCACTTCCAGCCTCCCCGCAATTTTGAATCCGCTAATCCCAGCCTGAAGCTACCCAAAGTGCTGGAAAACCTGGTGATGAGCTGTCTGGCAAAGTCGCCTAGCGATCGCCCCCAATCCGTAACCGACGTTCTGAAAGCGCTGGAGCCCTTAGAACAGCGCTACAGTGCCAGCCGCTATATCAGCTACCGAATTGGGGAAGTTTTAGCCAAAAAATCTGACCTTCTGGAACTTCCCTCCAGGCAATCCCCTCTACTGGACGAAGTCTGCCGCCTGGCGACCTGGCCTAAAAACAAGCCCATTGCCCAAATTGTCTTCGCTCAAACCCTGACCAGCAGCAAGGGCCCCCTGCCTGCCATTTGGGTTATGCTTCCTCAAGAGGAAATTCAAAGTTTGCGAGTCAACAAACTCTATAACCGGATTTATAAAAACTTCCTTTGCTCCATGCAGCCCCATCCCATGTTGCTGTGGGTTACCGCAGTCTATAACCGCCTGCATGGGCAGGATCAGGGGCCCCGCTGGATGCCCTGCTACTTAGACCTAAAAACTTCCCAGGGTCAGGAAATGAGCCGTTTGCTAGGCGACAAAGGACAGTATCAGGTTCTGTTGTTTGCTCTGGAGTCCCCAGAGCATTGTTCCCACTCCATCTCCGTTGCAATTAGTCCTTCTCAATGTTCCCAATTAAAGCATTGGGCAATTACCAGTCAGTCCTGGGTATCCGTCGGTAAACCCACTTTTAGTAAAGATTTGCTAAAAGCCGAACTCGAAAAACTCAAACCCAGAATTTCTGAAGAACTAGAAAAGAACTCTCTTGACGCTTCAATTCATATCTCATAGGAGTGAGGGGACTACCCATACCCCCTTAACGTCCAGGTGGGAAATAGAGAATAGGATGCCAGCTTCGGTGTAAGAGTTCTCGGGTGAAGCTAGGAATAGATAACTCCTGAAATTTGCCCATACTGCCCGAAGTGATGGCGATCGCACTGACATCCGCCATCTGTGCCGCCTCCAGAATCTCAACAATTGGGTCACCCTGACGCACTTCAATGGGTTCTACCATCAAATTGATAGACTCCAGTTCAGCTTTCACACCGGCTAACTCCTTACGAGCAGGCTCAACCTGATAGTCTTTGGGCAAGCCCCTCCGGGTAACATCCTCAACCACCCAACAGAGATGACATTGCTGGAGAGAATTGGCAGGTCTATCTGTCGCCCGTTTTTTGATTTGTTCAACGAGGTATTTAGAAGGTTCGCTGCCATCATAGGGAATCAGCAGATGACGGAACAAATGCTGGCAGCGCAATTCCAGTTCTTCCGAGGTGTAGGTTGAAAGCAATTGGGGACGAAGGGTCATCACCGGTATTGTTGTCCGTTCGCAGACCCTTATAGCCGTACCGCCAAACAACTTCTCAGTAATGCGGCCCCGAAACGGCATCCCCAGGATGATTAGGTCCGTTCCTAAATTTCCAGCGGTCTGCAAAATCAGGTCACTGGGGCGACCTGACTCAACTTGCACTTTGACATCCACCCCTGCTGGAACATTCTGCAAAGCCACACTCAACCGTTCACGAGCCCGGTCTACAGCAGCCTGATCGACCCTGGGAATTGTTCCACCCTCCAGAGGGACCACATGAAGAAAAACAATCTGCTTAGCCCCGGTCTTTGCCAGATGGGGAACAAAGCCTGCAAGACGATGCACCCCGTCGGAAAAGTCGGTGCAAAAGAGCAAACGCTGAAACATGAATTCAGACGGCGAGATGAATGTCAACCTGTCCCTAACACTAGCACTCTATAGCGTCCGAAGTAATGCTAGAGGAAGTTCCATTAGGTAAAGATAATTATCGTCTTTAATATTTTCAAGGCGCTCTCAAGATGAGATAACAACTAGTAACAGCCAGATAAACTGGGAGCGAACGATAAGAGTAGAACTATAAAATTAAACTACTTCAAGATCAAAAGCTGGCGAATCGCTCAAAAGAAATTGCTTAAAGAACGTCATGAGTCGCTTGACGCCCCTTCGCCCCAGCTCTTTCCCCTCAGGAAACAAAGCAAGAGATAGAGGTCGCCCTGCGGCTAGACTAGCTTTACTGGAACTGAGGGCCAGGCTCTAAACCCCACTGGTGCTTCAAGAAATGCTTGTACATATTTTCACGCATTACCATCTGCTCGTAGAGCTTAACCAGAAAGTCCTGAGCCTGTTCACGGCTCATCTTCTGAACCTGGGTTTCGAAGGAGCGAATGCTGAATTGTTGCTCCAAAGTCAGTTCGATGGGTTTGTCCATGTTTCGACTCCAATATGAGAGAGAGTTGGTTAATCCCCACTGATCCAGAGGCCTAGAGCAGTGGTTTTGTTATCGACGACTGCCAAGTTATCCAGTAGGGTTCCCTGAATCTGGAAACTAGCAACACTTTGTATTACAGAATATAACAATCGTTTGACAAAATGCACATACCCCTGTGTGGGTAATTTGTTAGAGACTCCTGACCCTAAAGGATAATTTTCTTTACCCATAAGGGTTTCCAGACCTTAGGTCCCTTGCATCAGTAGATGCTTGGAATCCAATCTGAATTGCTTATCTATCAGAGTTTATAGCGGTAGTCATTGCGGCTAGGACGGGGTGCAGGGGTGGAACCCCTGGCTGGGGGCAAAGCCCCCACTCCCTCCTAATTCCAATGTTCTAACACACCTTCGTAGAGTGGTTAGGACGGGGTGCAGGGTGGAATCCCTGGCTGGGGGCAAAGCCCCCACTCCCTCCTAGTTCCAATCTCCTAACGCACCTGTGTAGAGCTATAGATGAATGGCACTGAATAAGCTCAGAACTAAAGTTCTGGCTCAGAGCTAAAGTCAGTTGAAACTGACTGAAACTCAGATTTGTTGGGGTTTGAACCTGTTTTAACAGGTTTCTGCTTTGAGCCTGAGATTGATCTCAAGGCTTCTCAGTCAGTGACATTCAGCTATATATGCTCATCAAAAAGCATTTCAGCTTTGTGGTAGAAGAAACTCTAATCAGGTTTAGAAGAGTTTTGTCTAAGTCCTGAAGATTTTGCAGTTCCCTATAAACACTTTTGATCAGAAACTCATTGTTTGGGCACAAAAGCTACTTTTCGGAAACCCGACTTTTTTTGTCGGGTATATTTGACGGGGGGTTATGCCCATGTTAGTATCGGCTGCAATTGACTATCAAAACCTACTGATCGCTTCCCAAGGGACTTTGACGCATGACTCAGGTAACCCAACTGCAACCCAGATCAACGGCTACGTTCCGGGCCCTCAAGTGTAAAGAGTGCGGAGCGGAGTATGAGCCCAAAGCGATTCATGTTTGTGAGTTTTGTTTTGGTCCGCTTGAAGTCGCCTATGACTACAGCACTCTACGTCGAACAGTGACCCGCCAAAGTATTCAGGCAGGACCCCACTCCATTTGGCGCTACCGTCCCTTTCTGCCTGTTGAGACCAATCAGCCGATCGATGTGGGAACTGGCTTGACGCCTCTGGTGCAGGCCCATCGTCTGGCTCGCCGGTTGGGGTTGAATAAGCTTTATATCAAAAACGATGCGGTCAACATGCCCACCCTCAGCTTTAAAGACCGGGTGGTATCGGTTGCCCTGACACGAGCAAGGGAGTTGGGATTTTCTACGGTGTCTTGTGCCAGCACTGGAAATTTGGCGAACTCAACGGCGGCGATCGCAGCCCATGCTGGGTTGGACTGTTGCGTCTTCATTCCAGCCGATCTGGAAGCCGGTAAAGTCATGGGTACGTTGATCTATAGCCCAACGGTCATGGCCGTCCAGGGAAATTACGATCAGGTCAATCGGCTTTGTTCTGAAGTAGCCAATACCCACGGTTGGGGATTTGTCAATATCAACTTACGTCCTTATTACTCTGAAGGTTCCAAGACATTGGGTTACGAAGTGGCGGAACAGTTAGGCTGGCATTTGCCCGATCACATTGTTGCACCTCTGGCGTCTGGCTCCCTGTTCACCAAGATTTATAAGGGGTTTCGGGAGTTTGTTGAAGTTGGGCTGGTGGAAGACAAGCCCGTTCGCTTCAGTGGTGCCCAGGCAGAAGGATGTTCGCCAATCGCCCAGGCCTATCGAGAAGGGCGGGACTTCGTTACCCCTGTGAAGCCAAACACGATTGCGAAATCGATCGCGATTGGTAACCCAGCCGATGGGGTCTATGCCGTTGATATTGCTCGCAAGACAAACGGCAATATCGAGGCCGTCACTGACGCTGAGATCATTGACGGCATTAAACTATTGGCTGAAACAGAAGGCATCTTCACCGAAACCGCTGGTGGAACCACAATTGCTGTTCTGAAGAAGTTGGTGGAAGCCGGCAAAATCGATCCCGATGAAACCACCGTTGTTTACATCACTGGCAACGGCTTGAAAACTCAAGAAGCTGTTCAGGGCTATATCGGCGAACCGCTCACGATTGAACCCAAGTTAGACAGCTTTGAGCGGGCCCTGGAACGCTCCCGCACGCTAGAACGCCTGGAGTGGCAGCAAGTGCTTGTTTAGAGAATTGTTGATCCCCTTTCTTGCTCCTGGCCTCTCACTTCCCTTGCTCCCTACCCCCTGGCCCCTATCCCCGATTCCCTCATCCCCCTTAAACCCAAACCTGAAAATTCTCAACTATGGCCGTCAAAGTTCTCATTCCGACTCCGCTGCAAAAACTGACCAACAACCAGGCGACGATTGAATGCGATGGCACCACGATCGCTGAACTGCTGGAATCGCTCGAGCAAAGCTGTCCTGGGATCAAGACTCGTTTGTGCGATGAAAGCGGCGAACTACGTAGATTTGTCAACTTCTACGTCAATAGTGAAGATATCCGCTTTCTGGATGGTGCCAATACCCCCCTTAAAGATGGGGACGAGGTCAGTATCATTCCAGCGATCGCTGGTGGTTAAAGACCTGAGCCTCTGGTTCTTATCGGCTACCGCAGTCCTGAATGATGTGTGACAGCAAATGGCTTTTTGAAAAGGGATTCCTCACGCAGGGGGCATACCTCCCTATGATCCCATGTGCTACCTTTGCTCCTTCTTTCGTTCCTCTCTCCTCTCTAACAACCCCAAGGTTTGGCAGATTAGAGTAACCTGATTCATGAGAGTTTTACTCGATAGTCATTCATGGATCTGCTGCGTTCCCTTCCCCTGGGGCTTTACCTGGAACAACCCGTTACCTGGCTCCATAGGCTTGATCCCCGTATCAAACTGGCCTGGTTGATGACGTTCCTGGTTGCTCCTCTGCTGGCAAATCCCCTCTGGCGGATTTTGCTGGTCGGTTTGCTCATCGCTATCACCCTTTCGGCCATGATCCCCCTGCGCGTGTGGCGGCAGCAGATGGTGTGGCTATTGGGGTTGAGTCTGCTAATTTTTGGACTGACAGCCATTATGCCTGATGGGCTTAAGGTTCGGTCTCAGCCTCGATTGCCTGCGGATGAACTGGAGTTTCAGAATCAGCCCGCCACGTTGCCGCCAGCCCCCCAATCATCCTGGAATCCCTTTGCGATTGGCCAGTCTCCCCCCCCTTTGCCAGGGGAACAGCGCAACCCTTCTCTCCGCCAGCCAACGGATTATAACTACGTGTTATTCAAACGGGGACCAATTACGGTGACGCGGCGATCGCTCGATCTGGCCATTCGCTTCAGTACCCTGCTGTTTACCCTCATCTATAGCGCTAACCTGTACCTGTTAACGACTGCGCCAGAGGAAATCACGGCGGCGATTGAAAACTGCCTGGAACCTCTGCGCCGTTTCAAACTGCCAGTCACCGAAGTTGCCCTCACCCTCACCCTTTCCCTCCGTTTCATTCCGCTGGTACTGGAAGAAATTCAGAACCTGATCCGGTCTGTCAGCACCCGTGCCATTAATTGGCGCAAATTGGGAATGCGCCGCAGTATCGAAGTCTGGTTAGTCGTTGCAGAACGACTGTTGGAGAATCTGCTGTTGCGGGCTGAACAAATGGCCAGTGCAATGAAAGTGCGTGGCTTCACGAGCCCTGATCAGCACCGGGTGCAATGGTACCAGTTTCGACTGCGATTAAGGGATTGGCTGGCGATCGCCGCCCTGATTGGGTTCTGGATTGCCCGTCTATCCTGGGGATGGGAAGTTTAAGCGCTCAACATCTACCACTCACTTAACCCCCTGATGCCCCTGGTTCTCCCGGCTTGCTGGTGGAAGAGTAGCGTAAGCTACTCTTTCATCTCAAACAAAATCCCTGAAATATTGATTTTGTTTTGGTGATAAGCCTTGCTTATCACCAAACTCTCAAGAGAGCCATGCCCCTTCAGAATTACAGATTGAATAGATGCCGCAAATTGTATAGGGGGGCTACAGCCAGGTCATCACCCTCGCGAAAATATCAGTAAACCTGCTCCTGTCCTCACACTACCCATCTATCTTTCCTATGCTAGGAACCTCCAACCAGATCCTGATCCTGTTCGCTCACCCAGCGCTAGAAAAATCTCGAGTCAATCGGCATCTAATCCAGGCCGTCAGGGGACTGGACTCAGTAACGGTCCATGACCTCTACGAGGAATATCCTGACCTCCACATCAACGTGAAGTTGGAGCAGAACTTGCTGCTGGCCCATGACATTATCGTGTTTCACCATCCCTTTTACTGGTACAGCAGCCCCGCCATTTTGAAGGAATGGCAAGACCTGGTATTGCAGCACGGGTTTGCCTACGGCCATGAAGGAGTGGCCCTGCGGGGTAAGAAGTTTCTTTCAGCCATTACAACTGGCGGGAGCGACAAGGCTTACTGTCGGCAGGGGTATAACTTCTTTACAATTCGAGAGTTGCTTGTCCCCTTTGAGCAAACGGCTCGCCTTTGCGGGATGGAATATCTGCCACCTTTTGTCGTGCATGGCACCCATCAGTTGCGAGAGCAAGATCAGATTGCTAGACACGCAGAGGATTACCGGAGGGCGATCGTTGCTTTGCGGGATGGTGCGATCGCCTGGGATAAGCTCTCCCAAGTCAAACTCCTGAATGAAAACCTGGCACTCATTTTGTAGCCGGAGGTGCCCCACCATGCATAGCGGAGACTTTTTTATCAGGCGTTTGTCTATCTGGTGGCAGCAGTTGTGTCGGTTCCGATTGCCAAACGTTTGGGGTTGGGGTCAGTCCTGGGGTATCTGATTGCAGGCATCCTGATCGGTCCCTTTGGGTTTGGCTTTCTGGGGCAGGAGCACAGCGATGATGTGATGCACTTCGCCGAATTTGGCGTGGTGATGATGCTGTTTTTAGTGGGATTAGAACTGCAACCAGCGCTCCTGTGGCGATTACGCATTCCCATCCTGGGTTTGGGAGGCTTGCAGGTAGCGGTAACGGCGCTGGTAATTGCGGTTGTTGGGATCATTGCTGGATTGTCCTGGCCAATGGCGCAGGCGGTAGGCTTGATTCTGGCTCAGTCCTCAACGGCGATCGTGCTGCAAACCCTGAACGAAAAGGGATTGATGAAGACAGAAGCGGGGCAGTCTGCTTTTTCAGTCTTGCTTTTCCAGGACATCGCGGTGATCCCTATCCTGGCCTTTCTGCCTCTGTTGGCTATGAAACCTGGTTCATCGACCAGTCTAATGAGCAACGGGGTGATCCTGGTTGCAACTGGGCAGGCGGCAGAGCAAGGTGCCGCTCTCCCCGGGTGGCTACAGACTCTAGTGGTGGTGGGGACAGTAGGCAGCATCATTGTGGTTGGGCGGTTTCTGATGCGTCCCATTTTCCGTTTCATTGCTGACACGCAACTGAAGGAAATCTTCACGGCAACGGCCTTGCTTCTGGTGATTGCGATCGCGCTTGCTATGCAGCAGGTTGGGCTCTCGCCCGCCTTAGGCACTTTCGTGGCAGGCGTGGTCTTAGCGGACAACGAGTACCGTCACGAACTGGAAACCGATATTGATCCCTTTAAGGGGTTGCTTCTGGGATTGTTTTTTATTTCCGTAGGAGCCAGCATCGACTTCAATCTGCTGGTGCAGCAGCCGCTTCTGATTCTGGGGGTAGTGCTGGGACTGGCGATCGCTAAATTCACCATCCTGTTCGGATTGGGGCAATGTTTCAAGCTACCGCTGAGCCAGAGTATTCTTTTCGGTTGCGCTCTGGCCCAGGGAGGGGAATTTGCCTTTGTGCTGTTTTCCTTCGCCACTCAAAATCAGGTGCTTCCGGCTTCCGTAGCCAATCCGTTAGTGGTAGCTGTGGCGCTTTCCATGGCCCTTACCCCGCTGATAATGATCATCCACGACCGACTGGTACAACCTCGCTTTGCCGAACTCACCCCCGATCGCGACGATGACGAAATTGACGACAACGAAAATCCGGTTGTGATTGCTGGGTTTGGGCGGTTTGGTCAAATTGTGGGACGGTTGCTGGCAGCCAATGGTTGCAAAGCCACAATCTTGGACCACAATCCAGGGCAAATTGAGATGCTGCGCCGCTTTGGCTTCAAGATATTTTATGGAGATGCTTCCCGTATAGACCTGCTCCAGACCGCAGGAGCAGCACGAGCCAAACTACTGGTTGTGGCGATTGATGAACGCGACACCATTCTGGAAGTGGTTGAACTGGCCCGTAAACGCTTTCCCCACTTGAAAATATTGGCACGAGCAATTGACCGCAGCCATGCCTACGAATTGATGCGGCGGGGTGCGGATGGGGTGCAACGGGAAACCTTTGGCTCGGCTCTGGAAATGGGGATGGAAGCCCTTAAACTCCTGGGAGTTCGGTCTTACAAAGCTCGCCGTGCAGTCCTTGTCTTCAAAGAGCACGATGAAGCAGCCCTGCAAGAAATGGCATTTGCCGGGAAACGGGATGAAACCGTCCTGATTGCGCGATCGCGCCAGTTAGCTCAGCAGCTAGAACAATTACTGCAAGCCGATGATCAGGAACTGACCAACGAAGTCGATCTCGCCTGGGATATTTCAGCCCTGCGGCAGGAGAAGAGCTGAGAGAGAGTTGTTAGTTGTTAGTGAAGTGAGGGGTGAGGGGGGGAGGTGAAAACTCAAAACTCAAAACTCAAAACTCATCCACCCCCCACCCCTTACACCGCTCAATCAACTCCTCCACTCCATTAACTGGCAGAATTCGAGTATTCAATTGCTGGGCCAGGTCTGCAATGGTCATGTCATCCAGAAAGCGGGTGTCTCCCTGCTTGAGCATGAGGGAAGGAAGGAGGACGCCATCGCCCAGATCCTGGTCTTTCAGAGCGTTGAGAATGTCCTGTCCGGTGAGCAGGCCCGTCACGGTTATGGTCTGGCCCCAATACTCGCTGGCGATCGCCACCATCCTCACCTCCAATCCCTTTACCTGATTTAACCGCTGCAAAATGGGTCGAAAAGCAAGTTCCACCGCATTTCCCACAACCCAGGTAAAGCGACGCGGCAACTTCAGGCGCTTCGGTAACTTACGGGCGGCCTTCTGAAACTCCTTGAGAAATAGCCGAATTGAACCAACACCATTACCGATTTGGGGATAGTCCTCGTAATGGGATTCCGGCGGTAACTCCTGCCTGGCGATCAAAAACCACTCGTCTGCCAACCAAACCACATTAGAGCCATACTGCTGCCGAAACTTGGCTTGCAGATCTTGTACCTGAGCAATTACTTCCTGAGCTTTTTCAGGCGTGACTGGAATTAATTCATCGCCCTCTGGACGAAAGCGCGTTAACCCTACAGGCACCACCGCCACTGAAGCAACTGCTGGAATATCCTCCCCATGAAATTGAGCCAGATCCAGCAATGTCCGTGTCAGATGGTCACCATCATTAATTCCGGGGCAAAGAACAACCTGTGCATGAATTTGCAATCGCCGTTCTTGAAACCACCGCAATTGCTCCAGAATTTTGCCAGCACGGGGATTCTTTAAAAGTCGAATCCGCACCTCTGGCTCTGTGGCATGCACAGATACGTAGAGGGGAGACAACCGCATTTGTTCAATCCGTTCCCACTCTCTGGAGCTGAGATTGGTCAAGGTCAGGTAACTGCCGTAGAGAAAACTGAGCCGGTAGTCGTCATCTTTTAAATACAGGGTTTCCCGTTTTCCGGGTGGCTGCTGGTCAATAAAGCAAAACGGGCAGCGATTATTACACTGCATCAACCCATCAAACAGGGCCGTATCAAATTCCAGCCCCAGATCTTCGTCGTAGTCTTTTTCAATTTCAATCTGGTGGGTTTTGCCATTCCTGTCCAGAACTTCCAGTTCCAGTACTTCATCGGCGCAGAGGAACTGGTAATCAATTAAATCACGGGGACGTTGACCATTAATGGCAACCAGGCGATCGCCCGCCTCAAATCCAATCTCTGCCGCGATGGAATCCGGCAACACCGCAGTGATTAGGGCTGGCCGAATCGAAGCTTCACTCATAGGGATGGCCCCCGCGTCACCCCAAGCTGACTCTGTAGCTTCAATTCTTGCCAGAGCTGAGAGCCCGTGATTTCTCTTTGCAGTAACTGGCGATAGCGTTGAATAATCTGCACCACCTGCTCAGGAGTTTCATTAACAAATTCAATCCGAAAGTGGCGCAAACCCAGATCTAAGAGACGCTGAGCATACTCGGCTCCAGTTTGGGCAGTTCCGTTAAATAGGGTATTGCGACAGCCAGCATCCGCTTGCAAAATGTGTTCAGCCCCAACGCGATCGCGCAACTTCACCACCTTTTTCTCACAGGGCCGCCCACAGTTTGTATAGTCCGTGCCCGTAGACAGAAAGGCGCAGAATACACAATGCTCCATATGAAACATGGGCATGTGCTGGTGAATCGTCACTTCAAACCACTCTGGTGGACTTTCTCTGAGTAGGTCTTCAAGCTGGCTGATGCTTAGATCGTAGGATGCGGTCAATCGCTCCAACCCAAACGACTGTTTGAAGTAGGAAACTGTCAGGGAATTGGCAATATTTAAGGAAAAATCCCCAATACAGCGTTCCCCTGCAAAAAATTGCAAATGATCATAGTTGCGCACCAGATAACCATCCGCATTGGACGATCGCACCTGTTGCAATATCCACTGTTCTCCTGGTTTGGTAATTCGCGGTGGGGCTACCCAAAGGGAGGGAGCAGGAAGTAGGGAGTGAGGAGATGAGTTTTCGTGCCCTTGAGTCTTGACGAGTTTTACCGCTTCCCGATAGGCCCGTGGGTCTTCAAATTCACAGTAAAGCGTCTCAATTCCTGCTTTCAATGCTGCCTGTAACTGGTTCAAATTCCGCACCAGTACAATCAGGTGGGGCAGAGGTAAGAGGCGATTGCTGCGTTTCTCGATCAATCCACCCTGGTTCGGCAACAAATCCCTGAACGAAACATTGGACCGCAGTTGCCAGCGTTTGGGCTGGGCTCTTAATTTCTCCAACTGGGTCACTATCTCCCGCCGCAAACGGTTCAGTTCGCTGACAGGCAACATCACTGCCCCATGCAGATGGTTCGCCAAACTTTCCAGGCGAAATGGCGTATTCCCCAATCTGCCGAACTGTCCTTGCAGGCGATCGCCCGTCAGCGGTCGGGTATGGGCCTCCACCAGTGGCATGGCAGACTCTACCTGAACGATGTGCCCTTGCTCGTCACGGGCGATCGCCACCAGTGGTTGCCCTATCTCGCCATAAATTTCCAGCCAGATTGGGCGTTGAAACTGAGGTACATCCCCAGCAAAGGTCTGGCGCAACTGCCGATCCAGCTCCGGGTCACTTGTCTTCCAAACCCGATCGCCTGCCTGCACCCGTTGTAGATTCAAATCCCGTCGCCCAAAGGTCAACCACGCTTCCTGCCCCCGCTGCTCAACGGCATAGACCCGTCCCCCCTCTTCCTGGGTTTCGGGATGCCCCCTATCAAACACAACTCCATCCCCTGGTTTCACTGGAGCATGAAGCTGAATGATGACCTGGTCATTCTTGATGCGCTTAACTTCTCCCAGGTAGACGCCTCGTTTCTTACCAAAGCGGGCATGAACCAGTTCCTGATTATTAATCCCACGAAACCAGCCTGGGTACAGACCACGAGAAAAGGCCATTTCCAGATTGTAGCGATCCGGGGAGGGGGGAGGAGGGAGGGAGGAGGAAAATCTTTCAATTTGCTCTCGATGCTCTGTGTTCCTTGGTTTTGGTGTTTTCACATCCAGAAGCGATGCGATCGCCCGATCTAGAGCCTGGCGATACACCCGTGTCACATTCGCAACATACTCCGGGGTCTTCAGACGGCCCTCTATCTTCAAGCAGCTTACCCCCGCCTGCACCAACTCTGGCAACACCTCCAGGCCCATCAAATCCTGAGGGCTGAGCAGATATTTGCGATCGCCCAACTCCACCAGTTGCCCATCCGCAATTAACTCATAGGGCATCCGGCATGCCTGGGCACATTCTCCCCGGTTGGCAGACCGCCCCCCCAACGCTTCACTCGTCAGGCACTGCCCCGAATACGCCACACACAGCGCTCCATGTACAAAGACTTCTAGAGGCAGTGAAATGCCCCGCTCTCCAAGTTGTTTCTGAATCTTCTCAATTTCCTTGAGCGAGCATTCCCGCGCAAGCACGACTAACTGACAACCCAGAGATTGGGCAAATTCTACCCCTGCCGCACTGGTAATTGTCATCTGGGTAGAGGCATGAATCGGAAAGTCGGGAGACAGATGGCGAATTAATCGGCAAATTCCCACATCCTGTACGATAACTGCATCAACCCCAGCAGCGATGATGGTACGAAGGTAGTGTTCTGCCTCGGCCAATTCACGGGGAAAGACAAGCGTGTTAAGTGTCACATACCCCTTGACTCCCCGGCGGTGCAAAAACTCCATCAAGCGCGGTAAATCAGCTTCTGTAAAGTTGTGCGCCCGCATACGCGCATTGAACCGCTCCAGCCCAAAGTAGATGGCATCCGCCCCATTTTCAACCGCCGCTCTGGCACAGTCCCAGTGACCGGCTGGAGACAGTAGCTCTGGTCGCCGCAAATTTGGCACAACTAAGTCAGGGGAAGGATTTGAGATTGAATACATCCGGTTTAACAAAGCCTGCCTGGTATGGAGGATCCATAGCCATCATATCGCTGCCAATGATGGGCGGAGGGCTATGGGCGATCGCGGCATCTTCATTAGGGTGATTCAGCAATCATGATTCAGCAATCATAATTATGAAATTCAACAAAAATTTAAGTACGATTTTCCCTTTAGAAAATTATTGTCTTAGTAATTATTGCAGCGTCTTCTCCAAATTGCCTGTGCTAGATTGGGCATAATCTCTTGCAATTTTTCCTTCGGCTCAAGAACTATGGCAATCACAAAACGTGGGCTTGTTTTAGGCGCGACCGCCGCTGCCGTTAGCGCTGTGACTATCACTGGAGCTGGGCTTCATTTATCTGCAGGGCAAGCCTTCTTCAGTGAAAGTCCGAAGGAACTCGTAGATGAAGTCTGGCAGATTATTGACCAGCAGTACGTCGATGGCACCTTTAACCAGGTAGATTGGAAGACGGTCCGCAAGGAATACTTAAATCGCTCCTATACCAGTAAGGAAGAGGCTTACAAAGCCATTCGGGAGATGCTGAAGAAGCTCAACGACCCCTACACGCGCTTCATGGACCCGGATGAATTTAGAAACATGCAGATTGATACCTCCGGTGAACTAAGCGGGGTCGGGATTCAACTGGCAGCAGACGAAAAAACAAAGAAATTGACCGTTATTGCTCCCATTGAAGACTCTCCGGCATCCGCTGCTGGAATCCTGGCCAAAGACATCATTTCCCATATTGACGGCAAGAGTACGGAAGGCATGCCGGTCGATCAAGCCGTGAAGCTAATTCGCGGACAACCGGGAACCCCAATTAAGCTCACTATTTTGCGAGGAAATAAGCAACTTGAATTTAATCTCAAGCGGGCTCGTATCGAAATCCACCCGGTACGCTATAGCTATCAGAACACCTCAATTGGTGGTATAGGTTACATTCGCCTGATTCAATTCAGCCAGAATGCACCCCAAGAGATGCGGAATGCGATTCAAAAGTTAGAAAAGCAGCAGGTGAACGGCTATATTTTGGATTTACGCTCTAACCCTGGTGGTCTGCTTTATACCAGCATTGACATTGCTCGTATGTGGCTCAGGGAGGGGGCAATTGTCTCCACCGTTGACCGCAAAGGCGAACAAGAACGGGAGCGGGCAAATAATCGTGCCCTGACTGATAAGCCCTTAGTGGTTCTGGTCGATGGCGGTTCTGCCAGTGCCAGTGAAATTCTTTCAGGAGCCCTGCAGGACAACAAACGGGCTGTGATAGTAGGTACCAAAACCTTTGGTAAAGGTTTAGTACAATCCGTCCGTAGTGTAGACTGCGCCACTCCCAGTTCCAAAAACTGCGCCGGTCTGGCAGTCACGATCGCCAAGTACCTGACTCCTAGCGGTCGCGATATTAACAAACACGGCATCGATCCGGATGTGGAAGTCAAGCTCACCGATGAGCAGCGAAAAGACTTGAGCACCAATCGTGACAAAATTGGCACTGCTGCCGATCCTCAATACGTCAGGGCACTTGACATTCTCACCCAACGAATTAAAGCCCAGCAGACTATTCCCAGAAGAACTGATAGCAAAAGTTAAGGAAGAGCGCTCAATACGCCTCTTTCTCTAAGCAGGCTGGCATTTTCCAGCTCGAATCAACCCCACTCGCCGAGCGATCGCCTCCTCTCGAGAAGTATAAGGTCCCCATTGCTCCAAGCGAGAGGTGTCTTCAGTTGGTGTCTCCTCAACCTGATCCGCGGGCACCACTGCACATTGCCCATTTTCTTGCTTCACAACATACCAGCCTTCCGTCTGACTCATACTCCCTATACTCCTTCCTCCTCCTTCCTTCCTTCGCGAACTAGCAACTCCATCTGATAGGGAGAACCCCTTTTGGGGAAGACTGCACTATAGAGAGGCGTCTGCTATTTTAGTAAGAACATAAGCATGGGGGAATTGACCACTGCCTGGCAAAGAGTTCACTACCATGCTACCTGTCAGGTCGTGATCCAGCCATTCCTCGCTGTCCATAGATCTGACCCTTCACAGGCAATTCAACGAACTTACTGGAATTGGCAGGCTTCACCTCTCCCAGACGTGTAGAGAAGTAGCATATGACAGAACAACAGCGCCCGCCCAGTTCGCCCCCGCCGCCACCTCGCGTTCCACCCGCACCCCCACCGCCTGCCAGAGGGACAGCGAACGGAGCGACAACCGTTATGTCGCCTGCTGCAAGCATTCCCACTATGGTTTCGGCCCAATCTGTTGGTTCAGGCATCCCAACTGTAGCAGCTCCCCCCGCTGCTCCTCCCCAGGTACCTGGTCATACAACCATTACCCCGCCATCTGGTGCTCCCCCAGCTCATCCAGCGGTTCACCGTCCTACCCCCCCTTCCATTCCAGGCGTTCCTCGCGGGCCCAGTAATGGCTCTCCAACCCTGGCAGAAATTATTAAACATGCCTACGACAAAGGTTATTCAGACGTCCATGTCGGAGTGGGTGAAGTTCCTCGCTACCGTAACCGGGGTCAAATCGATCCCACGGATTGGCCCGTCACCGATCGGGAAACCTTTTATAGCTGGCTACACGAAATCCTCAGCGATGAAGAGATTCGCAGATTTGAGGAAAATTTAGACTTTGATGGCGCTACCCAGTACGACTTTGCCCGCGTCAGGATCAACATCTTTGATTCGCTGCGCGGTCCCTCTATGGTCTTGCGCCTCATTCCCCTCAAAATTCCTACTATTGAGCAACTCAACCTACCGCCAGTTTTTAAGGATATTTGTCACTATCACAAAGGATTGATTTTGATTACCGGTCCGACGGGTTCCGGTAAATCCACCACTTTGGCAGCGATGATCGATTACATCAACAACGAAATGCCAAAGCACATCATCACTATTGAGGATCCGATCGAATTTGTCCATACCAGCAAAAAAGCGTTGATCAAACACCGGGAAGTGGGAATGCACACCCGTAAATTTGACAATGCTTTGAAAGCAGCCCTGCGGGAAGACCCCGATATCATTCTGGTGGGTGAAATGCGGGATAAGGAAACCGTGAACACTGCTCTTAAAGCTGCTCAGACTGGCCACCTGGTGATGGGTACGCTGCACACCAATAGCGCTGTTAAAACAATTGAACGGATTTTGCAACTCTACGAACCCGAACAGCAAGCCCCAATGCGAGTCTCTCTGGCAGAGTCTCTGGTTGCTGTCGTGGCTCAGGGGTTGTGTCGGACAACGGATGGTAAACGGGCAGCTTTCCATGACATTATGATCAATACTGATGCCATCAAGGACTACATCCGTCGGGGTGAGATTGAGGAAATTGAACAAATTATTCCCAGATGTACTTTTGACGGCATGTGTACGATGAATCAGTCGCTTTATAAGCTTTACGAAGCTGGGCGAATTACTGAGGAAACCGCACTAGAGATGTCGCCCAAACCAAACGAAATGGCTCAAGCTCTCAGAGGTCGTGTGTAGTCAAGATCAGGGAAAAACCTGTGGACCTTTCTTCAAAAAACTCCCCTGAATTATTTAAGGGAATTGCCCTATTTACCCCAGGGGGAGATCTGGTCTACTGCTCTGATCCAAATAAGCAAAAACGCTGGCATCTGCATCTTTGCATGGTATTGCGGGATATTTTGGGGCTATCGGAGCCGCCTCATTTTCTAGTTCCCTGCTACACCGCTACGGTTGACAGGTGGCTTGTGCCCTATTCCGGTCAGGTTCAAACCTTTGCCGAGGCAGCTCCAGCCATTTTGAGATATCAACCGCTTCTGAATCAGATATTTGGTACGGGTGATCTGATATGGCATGCCACCTCACTTCAGGAGGGCCTGTGCGACCCGGTTGTGCTCTCGGTTTATCGCCACCAGTTTCCACAACTTTGGGAAACCCATGACCTGATCGTCCAATGCAACCGAAGTCAGTTCAGGTATTTGGAGGAGGTCAATGAACCGATGACAGTTGCCCCGCCACCCACCGATCTATCTATGCCTGAGCCCTTACACCGAACTTCACTTCAACCTGCACAACCTCCACAGGGCTACGTGTTTCGACTGTTTGTATCAGGTTCCAGTGGAGGGACGGAGCGCATTCTGCAAAGCCTGCATCAATTTCTAGAAGAGTCTCTCAGCCATCCCTATACCCTTAAGGTGATTGATGTGACTCGGCACCCTGAGCTGGCAGAGCAGGATCAGATTTCGGCGACTCCAACGCTGGTCAGGGTTTATCCTCTTCCGGTGCGTCGGGTTGTGGGGAACCTGGAGAGTGCAGACCATTTGCTAGGCATGATGGTAATGCCTGGATAAGGGGAAAGGGAAATGGTCAGAATCCTTTTGAATACAGAACTTTGGCAAGGCGTTAGGATCTCTGCGGGGTTCTTCCAGATTGCCGGTGAAAAGTAGCTTATCACCAAACTCTCAGGAGAGCCCTCTGCGATCGCTACCTTGCTGTGGCTATTTCGTTTACCGGCTGGTACCGCTAGGCTTGGGGTTTTGCTCAATCCGGTAGTTGGCGTTATGGCTGCCTGGTGGCAATTGGGGGAAACCCCAGGCTTAACTAAAGCGGCTGGAATGGTACTGATTGCCGTGGCCCTGATGACAAAAGTCATTCATGCGCTTTCCTCAACTCATACCAGTTAACTCATGCCAATTTAAATGGAATTCACGATGGATGAGGGGGGGTGGGGGCTGCGCCCCTACGCAAGGCGGCATGCCCTCTGCCCCCCTTTGCTCTTTAGGTTGGTATCCGAAGATGGGTTAATTCTTCCCTAATTAATTGCTGCAATTCCCCTCATCTCTGACGTCCATTTAGTAAAATATGGAGGTGAAATCGCAGTAGGGGAGGAGTCAGCGGTGGATGAGTTAAGAACTGCGCTTGAGTTGGCAACTGATGACGAGTTGCGAGACCTGACGGAGATTCTCTTCCGCCGAAAGTTTAATCCCCTCGATTATGTCAACACTCCAGACCCGCTTGAAGTTCAGAGTCAGGAGCGGGAGGACTGGATAGCGGCGATTGAGCAGCGTTTTCGGTTTCTGGCTGCCGATGGGGTCACTGTTTTAAGTCGCAAAACGGGGCAGCTTTCCTACCGCCAGATTCTAATCCAGGTCTGTCGCTACCTGAAGTTGCCCTATCGCAGTTCGATGTCAACCACCGATCTGGAAGCGGAGGTTTTTCTGAATTTGCTGGCTCGTGCTTGGAAGCAGTTGCCCGCTTCAGAGCAGGGAGCTTTGAGAGTGCGGTTGCAGCGATCGCTGACCCTTTCCCAAATTCTGCCCCAGTTACCTTCAGCCCTGCAACAAGATCCCCTCAGTTTGCTGGTTAAGGGTAGCAGTGCCCTGGCGGTCACCTCTGTGTTGCGTCCAGTGTTGCTTCAGCATATTGCTCGCCAGTTCGCGATTCAGTTTGCCAGTTATCAAGCGGCTCAACAGGCTATGGCCCTGGGTGGAGCGGCGGCAGCCAATCAGTTTCAGCACTATGTTGCCCTGCAAATGGCACGTCGGGGAATGGCTGTGAATGCCGCTCGCTATGCTACGGTACGGGGCTTCTTTGCTGTACTGGGTCCAGCTCTGTGGATCTGGTTTTTTGCTGATCTGGGTTGGCGGGCGATCGCAACGAACTACGGGCGTATCATTCCCATCATCTATGCTCTGGCCCAAATTCGCATGACTCGCTCTGAGTGTTTTGAACCTGCCTACTAAACTTGAAACGGCTGATTCGATTCCCGCGCCATCCCGATCCCTCACTACAAACTTTGTGGGAAGGTACCCAACTGGCCGTGCTACTGTTGCCATTGAGTTCCCTACTGAGCAGTGTGGCAATTTCCCTAATTTCACTCATTCTGTTGAAGTTTCGCTTCAAGTCTATTGCTCGCCGGGCTGTTAACTGGGGTCTTTGGGGCGTTGGTTTGCTTATGCTATTGAGTTCCATCCTGGCTTATCAGCCACCGGAAGCATGGCTGGGGCTGGCTAACTTTCTGCCCTTTTTCATTGTCTTTGCGGCTCTGAGTGAACTAATTCAGACTCCCCATCAACTACGCAGAATTGCCTGGCTTCTGGTCATCAGTTCAGTTCCTGTTGTCTTGATTGGCTTTGGGCAACAGTTTTGGGGCTGGGCCGGGCCGGTGCAGGTTTTTGGCAGCATTGTGAACTGGACAATTCACCCTGGCGGCAATCCCCTTGGTCGAATGGCCTCAATCTTCTTCTACGCCAATGTTCTGGCCAGCTTTCTAGTCGTTAGCTTCATTCTAAACTTAGGTCTTCTTGTCGAAGTCAGCCTCAGTCCCCAACCAATTCCAGAAAAGCAGAAAGATCTGGAAACCAGCCATTCCTCCCCTACCATTCACCCCTCCCCGGTTTCCCCTCCCTATCTCCGCCTCTTCCTCGCCCTGGTTCTGGTTGGCAATGCGATCGCCCTCATTTTTACCAATTCCCGCAATGCCTGGGCTGTTGCCATCCTGGCCTGTCTTGCCTTTGCTTTTTACCAAGGCTGGCGCTGGTTGTTGGCAGGAGTTGCTGTGGTAGTTGGGGCTGTTCTGGGGGCGGCGTTTGCACCTTCGCCTCTGCAGCAGGGACTGAGGGCGATCGTTCCTGCATTCTTTTGGGCCAGGTTAACTGACCAACTCTTTCCAAACCGTCCCTTTGCTGAGTTGCGTACAACTCAGTGGCAATTTGCCTGGTCCCTGACACAGCAACGTCCTTGGCTGGGATGGGGGTTGCGAAATTTCAGCCCACTCTATCAGTCGCAAATGCAATTTTTCATCGGCCATCCCCACAACCTGCTACTGATGTTGGCAGCAGAAACTGGGCTCCCCGCCACTCTGTTGTTGCTGGCTCTAGTGGGTTGGGTGGTGTTTCGAGGGGCTTCTCTTGTCTATCGCTGGCCATCCTTCGCCCCTATCGAAAGTTCTCCAGCCTTCACTCTGCCACAAAACAACGGCGATCGCCTGATCCTCTTTACCTATCTGACAGCATTTCTGGGTTGCACACTCTTTAGCCTGCTGGATATCACTCTATTTGACGTCCGCATCAATCTACTGGGTTGGCTTCTGTTAGCCGGAATTTTCGGGTTAGTGTGTGCTCAAACGAAGAAGAAGGTGGGGAAGGGATGGAGTGACGGAGTGATGGAGTAGGAGAATACCCCATTTCCTTATCCCCTCATCCTCCTCACCTTTCACTCTATTGCCCGTTGCCTATCCCCTATCGTCTATCTGCTATCTGCCCGGTTACAATATCTGAAAAGCTGGTCAAATCTGATTGAGGTTTAAGAGAGGCAGGGTTCTGCGTGGCTCAAGGTAAATCAACGCCAGATAATGGCGAGCAGAAAAACCTGTATCAAAAAATCGTCTCTTCCAGTTATTACGGTCTGCTGGGGGTTCAGCCTGGTGCGTCAGCACAGGAGATTCGGCAAGCTTATCGAGAATTGAGCAAGCTTTACCATCCAGATACCACCTCTTTGCCTGCTGCGATCGCCACCAGCAAGTTTCAGGAATTGAACGAAGCCTATGCCACCCTCAGCAACCCAGAGCGCCGCTTTAAGTACGATCAAAAAATTGGCTATTCTCGGATTCCTGTGGTTCAACCTTTACCAAATCTGCGACAATCCTCTGTCCAATCCCGCGCTCAGTATTCCTCCGCCTATCTGGACCCGACCGATCGTCCCCTCTCTCCAGGGGAATTGTTTGCTCTCTTTATTCTGGGAGTCACCTTTATAGCCTGCTTAGTCCTGGCGATTGCGATTGGGATTACTCGTGGCGAAACGGCGCTTCAACCCGTCATGGCTCAAGATCTGCCTGCACAAGTTACCAGTGCCAAACCTTTAGATCAGAAAGCCCTCGCTCCAGCCGCGGCTAAAAAACATTCACTCTCTCACCCGGCGAATTCTGTTACTGCTCCGGCTCGATCTGATTGATTTTCTACCTGGTTGCGATCGCATGACCCTTCCCCCTCCCGAAACCCCACTATACAACCACCCCCTGCCCGATATTGAGCAATGGCTGGTGAGTCAGGGATGTGTTCAGGACAAAGCAGAACTGCACTGCTGGCGAATTGAGCGACCGGATTGGAATGCAGAACTGTGTCTGGATATTGATCAGCTAACCGTTCGCTACTTCAATTTCAAGTCGGAAGACTCTCTCTCTGAACAATCCAGTCAATCCACTATCCAACGAGCCTTTAAGTACTCCCTCAGTCGGAAAGATATTGAAGACGCTGTTTTTGCAGGACCTTGAGGAGTTGTCAGTTTCCCCTTCCACCTCTATATAGCTCTACGCAGGTGGGTCAGAGTAGTGCCCAAATCGTAATGATTTTTGAGTCGTTAATGATGGCGGCTAGCGCCGCTCATCATTACCTTGTTAGGTCCACCTAGGTCAGGACATTGGCACTAGAGAGGGAGTTTGGCCCAACCAGAGGCTCCACCCTGGTACCCATCCTGACCACAATCACTACCGCTATAGCTTGCCAAATCGTCTTTCCCGTTGCTGATAGGCGCAGAGTGCCTGATGAAATTCCTTGCGGTCAAAATCGGGCCAGAGAGTATCTGTTACGTAAATTTCGGAATAGGCCATTTGCCACAACAAAAAGTTGCTGATTCGCATTTCTCCACTTGTGCGGATCAGTAGGTCAGGGTCACAGATACCCGTTGTGTAAAGATGGCGTTCAAACAGGGCTTCATCAATCTGGTCCGGCTGAATTAAGCCCTGCTCAACCTTAGTGGCGATCGCCCGGCACGCCTGCACAATTTCCTGCCGTCCTCCATAGTTGGTAGCCACTGTAAACCGAATGCCCTGATTGTTTTCAGTTGCTGCGACCGATCGCTCAATCTCTTCCTGCAGCGAATTCGGCAGCGCATGGAGATTTCCCACAAACCGAATACGCACATCCTCCTGCATCATTTCCCGCAGTTCCTGCCGTAGCACCCGCTCAAACAGAGTCATCAAAAATTCCACTTCCTCTAAAGGACGCCCCCAGTTTTCGGTCGAAAAGGCATAGGCCGTTAACGCTTCGATTCCCCAATCCCGACAACAGCGCAGCAAATCTTTTAGAACATCAACCCCGCGGCGATGCCCCATAATTCTTGGCATTCCTCGCCGTTTTGCCCAGCGGCCATTACCATCCATAATTACAGCAACGTGTCTGGGCAGTCGTTCTTGAACAAGATCAGCAGGTAACTCTTGCAAAACAGTTGAATTTGCGGTCATTTTTTTTCCCAAACAGCAGACGATTAAACCTTAGAGAAAAGAAGGCAGCTCAAGCCCCACAAACAGCAACGGCGTAACGCAGTCAGTTATAGAGAACACTCCTTTCAAGGATGCCCTGATTGGTAGCTAAGTGGGTTTTTATGGGACAAAAACCGCTTGAGCGAGAGTTAAATCCTTCCGACTGCTTTCAAAGCCATTAACGCTAGCTTTGTCAATAGCGTCAAGGTTTTACTTTCAGACTCGCGAATTCTTTGCCCAGGCTTAATGTTTTTCAAGATCCTCCTAGCCATTTCATGAATAGCGATCCATTGTCTTGTATCCAATTTTTCTGTTTTGTAAGTAGGTAGACATACTTGATTGGGAGAAAGGGAATTGGGGGCGTTGCCCCCAAGCAGAGGATTGCACCCCCTCTATTCCCAAAACCATCTTTAATTTAATTGCACCCAGCTACTTATTCAATTTTTTCTTTTCCAGCGTCCCAGCAAACGTAAAAACAGCGCTCTTGCTCGTTCCCAAATCTGGCGACTCAAATTGCGAAAGTCGGGAGCAACAGGTTCCCGATCAACGGTTTGAGAAAACCGGGCCTCCAACAATTCCTTTAACTTGCTGCTGGTTAAGGGACGATTTAGAATTCCCCGTTCAGCTAACGAAATTGAGCCCGTTTCTTCCGACACCACCACACAAACACAATTCTCTACTCGCTCCGTGATTCCCATCGCTGCCCGGTGACGCGTTCCCAACTGGCGAGAAGCGGTTCGCTCTGACAGGGGCAAAATTACACCCGCTGCCACCACCCGACCATCTCGAATCAAAACAGCACCATCGTGCAATAGCGTTGTAGTTTGGAAAATTGTCTGGAGGAGTTCTTTAGAAACCTCCGCATTTAATTTGACCCCTGGAACAGAGAAGTCACGCTCATCGATCGGGCTGCCCGTTTCCAAAATCAGCAGGGCCCCCGTCCGGTTTTGAGACAATTCTTTGACTGCGTCTACGATTTCATCCGTCACACTTCCCGACTTCAGGCTGGTTCGCCGGGATGACTGGAACATTTGCAATACCTGACCCCGACCAAGCTGTTCCAGAAATCGGCGGAACTCCGATTGCAGAATAAAGGCCATGGCAACCGCCGAGCCAATGACAAGATTACTGAGGACAAAACTCAACAGTTGGAGTTCCAGCCGACGACTGAGGGCGGCTGCCAGCATGAGGATGATGAACCCCCGCACCATCCACAGTGTTCTGCGCTCACCAATAATCACCAGCATCATGTAAGTGACAGCTAGCACTAATCCGATGTCAATGAATGAGCGGAGGTTTTGCAAAATTAGACGCGACAGAGACTCTATCCAGCCAGGGTTTGTCAGCCATTGCCTCCATACATATCCCATCGATCTGGATTAACCCTGAGCCTCTACTAAAGTGTTGAGTTCTGAGTGATGAGGGTTGAGTTTTCAACTACAAACAGTTTCAAATTCAAACCTCGTCGCCCGTAAGTCATGCCCGTTTCAGTCTCTCTGGCAAACGATCCTGCCGCATCAAGTCTTGATAGGTTTCTCGTTGCAGAATGATATTCGCTTCTCCCTCTCTAACTAAAACAGCAGACGGACGCGGTATGCGGTTGTAGTTAGAGGACATACTGTAATTGTATGCTCCTGTTGCCATGACAACGAGAACATCTCCCGGATGAGTCATGGGTAAGGAGGCATCTTTAATCAAAATATCTCCCGATTCACAATGCTTTCCAGCAATGGTGACGGTTTCAGTCATTGGGGCAGACATTCGGTTGGCCGTCACTACTCGGTAGAGCGATTGATAAGTAATAGGACGGGGATTGTCAGACATTCCCCCGTCTACGGTGATGTAGGTACGAATTTCGGGAACAATTTTCTGGCTACCAACGGTGTAGGCAGTCACACAGGCGGAACCAATCAGCGATCGCCCCGGTTCACACAACAACCTGGGTAAAGATACCTGCTGTGTCTCACAGGCCGCTTGCACAGACTGCGCCACGACCCGAACCCACTCCTCAATACTGGGAGGATCATCAAACTCGGTGTAGCGAATCCCTAACCCACCACCGATATTTAACTCCTGCACAGGGAGTCCATACCGGGCAGCTTTGCTCAACCACTGCACCATGACTGCACCCAGGTCATCATGAGGTTGCAGTTCAAAGATCTGGGAACCAATATGGGCATGGAGACCGATACAGTTCAGCCCCGACTGCTGACTGAGGAAGTCAAACACCTCATCTAACTGGTTGGGGTCGAATCCAAATTTGCTGTCCAGGTGGCCTGTGCGAATGTACTCATGGGTGTGGCACTCAATTCCGGGCGTCAGACGAATCATCACCTTAATTGGGAAAGCAGCTCCCATGTCTGACCCTTGACTCAATTCGTGGGTGAGGGGTGAGGGGTGAGGGGTGATGGGAGTGCTGAACTTTTCCCCGGGTTCTATCCCCTGTGACAAATCAACCAGTAGTTTCAACTCATGCCAGTTATCGACGACAATGTTGCAGCCAGACTCGACGGCAAACCGTAGTTCATCGAAAGACTTATTATTACCGTGAAAATAGAGCCTGGTGGGGCTGACTCCAGCCTGGAGGGCCGTGTAAATTTCGCCCCCAGAGACGACATCAATTCCCAACCCTTCGCTGGCTGCGATCGCTACCACCGCCAGGCAACTCCACGCCTTTGAGGCGTACAACACCTGTGCCTCTCCAGGATAGTAACGGGCAAAAGCTTCCCGGTACTGGCGACACGCTGATCGCAACGTTTCCTCGTCTAAAATATAGAGGGGAGAACCAAATTTACGAACCAAATCAACTACATCACACCCTCCAATCTCCAGGTGGTCATCTGCGTTGATTCTTGCGGTTAGTGGCAGAAGCTGCTGATTTGGGGAAGGAGTTGCTTGGGTAGAGTTGCGATCGGGCAAATACTGGCAACCCGAGTTCTGCCCCTCCACAGCGTGAGTTGATACCATTACATCGTCCTTAATCTCTATTGCAACAGGCGTGAGCCATCTACCAGTTTACAATTCCAGACTGTCTATCCTGTGGAATTCTCGAACCTTTTGTGACTTTTCTCTCATTTCAACCTCTTACGGAAGATCTGCTACCTGACGCCTTTGAACTTGACCAACGCTGCTTTGGTGGGCTCTGGACTCTGGATGGATATCGGCGGGAACTCGACAGCCCCAACAGTGCGTTGCTGATCTTAAAAGCAGGGAAAGAACTTGTTGAAACTCGGAGCAGGCACAAAAAGGCAGCCTTCTACTCCCCCACTCCTCTCTCCCTACCATCTCCTCCCTCCTCCCCTCCTCCCCTCCTCGGAATTGGTTGTTACTGGGCCATCCTGGAGGAAGCCCACATCACTGTCCTGGGGATTGCTCCAGAATATCATCGGCAGGGATTGGGACAGGCTTTGTTCTACGCTCTGCTGCGGTCTGCTTACCTTCAGGGATTGGAGCGGGCAACCCTTGAAGTCAGAATTTCTAATCAATCAGCCCTTTCCCTATATCAAAAGTTTGGGTTTCAAGAAGTTGGGCGTCGAAAAAAATACTACCAGGATACGGGGGAGGATGCATTGGTACTTTGGCTCGGAGGGCTACAATCCCCAGCGTTTTTGCAGAACCTGCAAGATTGGCAGGAAATGATTCGCGATCGCCTGCACACCTGTGGCTGGCAGCTCGATCAGGACTGGGATCAGGCAATTGTTAAAAAATTAGGGTTGACTCAATAGCCCATTTCCGTTAACAATCTCCCTTCGGGGGAATTTCTAACACATGGACGGCTTGTTTCTGCAAGTTCGGTAATTGCGCATCTACCTGTCGCTCTATATGAGCAGATGGGAAATCTCGCTATGCTAAAATCAGCAGTACCGGCACGCAGCAGGTTACAGAAACACGCCATGTTTGAACGCTTTACAGAAAAAGCCATCAAGGTGATTATGCTTGCCCAGGAGGAAGCTCGCCGACTTGGGCACAATTTTGTGGGTACAGAGCAGATCCTTCTGGGTCTGATTGGAGAAGGGACCGGCGTCGCCGCCAAAGTACTAAAGTCGATGGGCGTGAATCTCAAAGATGCCCGGATCGAGGTCGAAAAAATTATTGGTCGTGGCTCTGGGTTCGTTGCGGTTGAAATTCCGTTTACACCCCGCGCCAAGCGAGTTCTGGAGCTGTCCCTGGAGGAAGCTCGTCAGTTGGGACACAACTACATTGGAACTGAACACTTACTGCTGGGTTTGATTCGAGAGGGGGAAGGGGTTGCCGCCAGGGTTCTGGAAAACCTGGGGGTGGACCTTTCTAAGGTCCGGACCCAAGTCATTCGGATGCTGGGTGAGACGGCAGAAGTCACCTCTGGTGGCAGCCAGGGGCGTACCAAAACGCCTACCCTGGATGAGTTTGGTTCAAACCTGACTCAGATGGCCGCTGAAGGCAAGCTTGATCCGGTAGTGGGTCGGCAGAAGGAAATTGAGCGGGTCATTCAGATTCTGGGTCGCCGTACCAAAAACAATCCGGTGCTGATTGGCGAACCAGGGGTTGGTAAAACCGCGATCGCCGAAGGTCTGGCTCAACGCATTGCCAACGACGATGTCCCCGACATTCTGGAAGACAAGCGTGTCGTCACACTCGATATTGGATTGCTGGTTGCCGGTACCAAGTATCGGGGTGAGTTTGAAGAGCGCCTGAAGAAAATCATGGATGAGATCCGCTCTGCCGGAAATGTCATCCTGGTGATTGATGAGGTTCATACCCTGATTGGTGCAGGGGCGGCTGAGGGGGCGATCGACGCCGCCAACATTCTTAAGCCAGCCCTGGCCAGAGGCGAACTCCAGTGTATTGGAGCGACCACCCTGGATGAGTACCGCAAGCACATCGAGCGTGATGCGGCTTTAGAACGCCGCTTTCAGCCTGTAATGGTCGGCGAACCCACCGTTGAAGAAACGATTGAAATTCTACGGGGCTTGCGGGAGCGTTATGAGCAGCACCACAAGCTGAAGATCTCCGATCTGGCTCTGGAAGCGGCGGCTAAACTATCCGACCGCTACATTTCTGACCGTTACCTGCCCGATAAAGCCATCGACCTGATTGACGAGGCGGGTTCCCGTGTGCGTCTGATTAATTCCCAATTACCTCCTGCCGCGAAGGAATTGGATAAGGAATTGCGCCAGGTGCTCAAGGAGAAAGACGACGCTGTACGTTCCCAAAACTTTGACCGGGCGGGCGAACTGCGCGATCGCGAAATGGAAATCAAAGCTGAGATTCGGGCGATCGCTCAGAGCAAGAAGAATGAAGGTACGGGCGAAGAATCTTCTCCCATTGTGGATGAGGAAGACATCGCCCAAATTGTGGCTTCCTGGACTGGTGTCCCGGTCAACAAACTGACGGAATCCGAGTCCGAGAAGCTGCTGCACATGGAAGACACCCTGCACCAGCGACTCATTGGTCAGGAAGAAGCGGTAAAAGCAGTATCTCGTGCGATTCGTCGGGCTCGTGTTGGTCTGAAGAACCCCAACCGACCGATCGCTAGCTTCATCTTCTCTGGTCCCACCGGGGTTGGTAAGACTGAGCTAACTAAGGCTCTGGCTGCTTACTTCTTCGGTTCTGAAGAAGCCATGATTCGGCTCGACATGTCGGAATACATGGAGCGCCACACGGTTTCCAAGCTGATCGGTTCGCCTCCGGGCTATGTTGGCTACAACGAAGGGGGACAGCTGACTGAAGCCGTTCGCCGCCGTCCTTACACTGTCGTCCTGTTTGACGAAATTGAAAAGGCGCACCCCGACGTCTTCAATATGTTGCTGCAAATCCTGGAAGACGGTCGCCTCACCGATGCTAAAGGTCGCACAGTCGATTTTAAGAATACTCTGCTGATCATGACCTCGAACATCGGCTCGAAGGTGATCGAGAAAGGCGGCGGCGGTCTGGGCTTTGAGTTTTCTGCGGGTGATGCTGCCGAGTCTCAGTACAATCGTATCCGTTCTCTTGTGAATGAGGAATTGAAGCAGTACTTCCGCCCAGAATTCCTCAACCGTCTCGATGAGATTATTGTATTCCGCCAACTGAACAAGGACGAAGTGAAGGAAATCGCCGACATTATGTTGAAGGAAGTCTTCACTCGCCTGAAGGATCAGGGCATCACCCTGGAAGTAACCGAGCGATTCAAGGATCGCCTGGTGGAAGAAGGTTACAACCCGGCTTATGGGGCCCGTCCACTGCGTCGTGCCATCATGCGCCTGCTGGAAGATTCCCTGGCTGAAGAAATTCTCTCTGGTCGCATCAAGAATGGTGATGTTGCCGTTGTAGATGTAGATACGGAAGGACAGGTCAAAGTCTTGCAGGGTGAAAAGCGAGAGTTGTTACCACAAGCGGCTGAGTAGTCCTGAAAACCACTTCTTTCTAAAATTGCAGGCGGTAGGGAAATCTCCCTACCGTCATTTTTGTTCTTCTTCTGGTAAGTAAGGAATTAACCCCTTCCGAAATGCTTTTTCTTGAATGGCTCGTGGAGCAGTGCAGGCATCCATGCAGCACAAGCTGCCATTGTTTATTGCCATTGTTTATTCATATCTCGCCGGATCAGCCTGTTGCACTGAACAAAACCTGCCGTTACTGTCTATCCTGTGACCTGCTAATTGCTCATAAGGAGCGATCGTCCACGATTTTAAGAAATATCTGCACTTCGAGCCTGCACACTATCAATGGGTATTAGAGGAGAAGTAACTAGCCAGCATGAATGGATCCACGCAATCCACACCTCATCCCTCAGACCTCGCATGTCTGCCTGATCTGGTAGACGTGTGGCAAACAACACTGGATTGGCAGCCGAGCGCCGAGCAGCAAACAAAATTTCAGCAACTCTATGAGCAAATTCTGGAGGGAAACCGTCTGCTCAATTTGACTCGCATCACCGACCCCCAAGAATTTTGGGAGAAGCACCTTTGGGACTCGTTGCGGGGAATCCGGCAGTTTTTGCAGCCACCAGGGAAAGACGGAGAAAATTTCACATTCAACTCGCTGAGTTTAGTCCGGGCGATCGACATTGGTACAGGTGCCGGATTTCCGGGCGTGCCGATCGCGATCGTGAAACCAGACTGGCAGGTTACGTTGATAGACTCCACCCGCAAAAAAATTCAGTTCCTCAATCAATTGCTGAACACGCTCGAACTTTCCAATGCCACCACCCTGGTTGAACGGGCGGAAAGCGCAGCTCACCAGCCTAACCAGCGAGAAGCCTACGATCTGGCTTTGATTCGGGCTGTAGCGATCGCCCCTGCCTGTGCCGAGTATGCACTGCCACTGCTCAAGGTTGGTGGGGTAGCGGTTCTTTATCGGGGCCAGTGGACTGTGGAGGAAACGGTTGCCCTGGAACCTGTTGCGAAGACGTTGGGTGGACAGGTGGAGGCGGTGGAAGCCTTTAAGACGCCCTTGACTGAGGGCGATCGCCACTGTGTCTACCTACGAAAAATTGCCCCCACTCCCAACCGCTTTCCCCGTGCCGTCGGGGTGCCTGTGCAAAGACCCTTGAAAGCATGATCAGTTGAAGTTATGACCAGTTGCCTTTTATAGCTTTACGCGGGCGCGTTAGGACATTGGAATGAGAGAGGGAGTGGGGGCTTCGCCCCTAGCCAGGGGTGGAACCCCTGTCCCCCGTCCTAATCACAATGACTACTGCTATAGTTCCTGGCTTCTGGTTGGAGGCGACAGGCGACGGGCAGCAGGTGATGGAGTGATAGGGTAAGCTTTCTTTCCTCCATCCCCCTCTATGCTTCCCCTTCTTCCTGTCCCCTAACACCTATCCCCTGCTACTGTATCCAACCGATCCTTTGCAAAACTTTCAGCTTGGTCTGTCGGTAATGGCTTGATTGCCGCACAAACTAAAAGCTTCCAGCTTTCAAAATGAAAAGGAAGGATTTTAATCGCTCGCCATCCATAGAGCATTGCAGTTAGACGCTGACCACTGTTAAATGCCCACCAGCCGTATTGCAGCATAAAACGGTGACGGGAAGCCTGGCTACTTCCGGGACGCCATTCGCCAACAGCTTCAAATCGTCCTTCTATGCCTCGCCGCTTCCAGGCTCGTTCACACGCCTCTCGCGCTTTTTCCATTTCCAGGGTGGGGTTTTTCTCACTGACTGAATTGGGATGGAGCCGGTATTGCACCAGAGGTTGAGGCAGATTGGCCAGTTTGCCAACTTCCCCCAATCGCATCCACAGATCCAGGTCTTCACAAACTGGCATCGTCTCGTTATATCCCCCTACGGCGATCGCAGGTACGCGGCGAAACATTACCGTTGGCTGGTGAATGGACCCAAACCCTGCCAGCAACTGCTTCTGAATGGTGGCATCGTTCTGTGCCATTTGGAAACAGGTCAGCAACAGGCGTCCTTCCTCATCAATGAGCTGGTAAGAACTGCCAACACAAACCACATCTGGATTCTGGCGCAGAAACATGACCTGGCGAGTCAGGCGATCAGGAAGGGCAATATCATCCGCATCCATAACAGCAACAAACTCGCCCCTTGCCTGTAACAGCATTTCATTGCGGGTGCAGGCAATCCCCCGATTCTCCCGACTTATGAGGTGGATTCTTGAATCTTGCTCAGCATAGCGTTTCAAAATTGACAGAGAAGCATCCGTTGAGCCATCATCAGTGATGATGAATTCAAAATCCTGAAACGATTGAGCCAGGATACTCTTGATCGCGAGCGCCACATACCGCTGACTGTTGTAAACCGGCATCAGAACTGAAACGGTGGGGCTCATACCAAATCTCCTTTAGGAAAAGGTTTGATGGCGGCGCAAACAAGTAACCTCCAGCTTTCCAGGTCAAGTGGCAGTGCCTGCACAGCTCTCACTCCGTAGGAAACCGCTGCCTCTCGCTGTCTGTTGAGAAACGCCTGCCAACCACACCGGAGCATCAGTTGTTGATAGCGTTGCTCAACCTTCTCACAGTGGGGCAGATTCTTCAGTCCGCGGCGCTGCCATGCCTGCTCACAGACCTTTCGTACCGTCTGACTGTGTTGCTTCAACCGCTTTGATGTAATCGAAGCAGTATGAACCCGGTATTTGAGAATCGTTTCCTGAAGGTTAGCCAGTTCCCCCAATTCGCCCAAACGTAGCCACAAATCCAGGTCTTCGGCAGGAAAAGTGGCCGGGTCGTATCCCCCAACTTGCAGTACGGCTGACCGCCGCATCATGGCACAGGAATGCTGAATTGGTGAACTCCCCGACAGGAGGCGTTGCTGAATCTCGTCATTTTGAAGGGCAGGTGAAACATGGAGCAACCATTCTCCCTGTTGATCCACCATGTCATAAGCGCCGCCGACACAGAGCAGGTTGGGCTGCCTCTCTAACTTCTGAACCTGATGCAGCAGCCGATCTGGTAAAGCGACATCATCCGCATCCATCCGCGCCAAAAATGGGCTGCGCGCCATCTCAATCAATTCATTTAAGGTCTGAACCAGCCCCCGATTCTCCCGGCTCCACAGGCGAATTCGGCGATCGCTTTCCGCATACTGCTGCAAAATTTTGAGGGAATCATCAATGGAGCCGTCATCAATAATCAACAGCTCAAACTGAGTGAAGGATTGGTTGAGGATGCTCTCGACCGCTTCCTTCAGATACTGACCACCGTTGAAAACTGGCATCAGAACTGAAACGCTTGGAGGTTGATTCATATTCAGTCTGTAAGATGTTACGTTTCTTCAAACATCGGCGGTCACTGCTCAATCAGTTTGAGGGGTTGGCTTCAATAGCGCGCAGGCCAGTAATCTCCAGTTTTCTAGGTAGAGGGGGTTGATGGCGATCGCCCGCAACCCGCACCGTCTCGCCACCTCCCGTTTTCCACTCATAAATCCTTCCCAACCACACCTCAACCAGAAGTCACTCCGATGCATGTGGTTTGCGGGCTGTCGAAAGAACTCCCCTTGAACATCCCGTCGTTTCCAGGCATTTTGGCAGGCGGTTAGAGCATCTTGACTTTGCTGCACTTGCCTGGCATTGGTCACTGAATTTTGATGTAGTCGATAGAGAATCAGGGTTTCCTTCAGGTTTGCCAGTTTGCCAACCTCTCCCAACTTCAGCCACAAATCCAAATCTAGTGAGGTTTGCAAAGATTCATCGTATCCTCCAACACCTAAGGCTGCAATACGCCGAAACATAGACGAAGAATGATGCAATAACGAAACCCCACCCAGCATCAGGCGTTGAAGTTCATCATTGTCTTCTGGCATCGAACAGTGGCCGACAAAACGACCCCTATCATCAATCCAATCAACGGAAGACCCCACACAGACGTACTCTGGATTCTGGCGCAAGAATTCCACTTGCCGGGCAAACCGATGATTCAGCGAAATGTCATCCGCATCAATGACAGCAATAAACTCCCCCTGAGCCTGAAATAGCATCTCATTTCGAGTCTTAGAAATGCCTCGATTTTCACGACCAGTCAAACGGATCCGAGAATCCTGTGCAGCATATTTCTGTAGGATTTCAAAGGAATTATCGGTAGATCCATCGTCTATGATCAGAAATTCAAAATCAGAAAAGGTTTGTCCCAAAATACTCTCTACTGATTCTTGCAAGTAGGGAGCACTGTTATAAACCGCCATTGAGACACTGATAGTGGGTGGCATAATCACTTTTTACTCAATCGCAGGACGCAGGCACCTTTCTCAGTTACAATCTGTTCCACTTTAGAAAATGGAAAACTTTGTTTCCAGAGTTTGACAATCTCTTGTTCATCCTCTCGGTTACTATCGTCTAAAAGCACCAGGGCGTCATCACTCAGTGAGTCGATTAAGAGGGGTAATGCAGGATAACGAGAAAGTTTTTGTAAATCACCTGGTGGGCCATCAACAATAAGCAAATCAATCGGTTTCTCCAAATTTGTAAGAAAACCAGGGTCATACCAAAGCCATGTCTTATCGTAGATCGTTATATTTTTCAGGGGTGCATAAATTACCTGAACGACATTTTGCAGCGAATGATTCAATACATTATTTTTAGATATTTCCGTGTAAGACTCCTCATGATCTACTGAGATGACCTCACCCTGGTTAAGCGTTTGAAGACAATAACCAACAACAAGAGTTGACACACCACTACCTAGCTCAACTACAAGCTTGGGTTTGTGTTCGAAAACAGAGCTAATAATTAACTTCACAAAATCTGGAGAAACTGCCCATCCCCTCATTGGAGGTAGTGGTTGACGAAGAGTCAATAAGTTAAAAATTGAGAACAGTGCTTCGATTTGTCGATAGTGATTATCAGCTTGCGACTTTAGCTCAAGCAATTTAAATAATTGATCATTCTGCTGTAGAGAAACTTTTTGATTTCGGTAATAGGCTTCGAGCTGGATAAAAGTAATTAGAAAAAACAATGCAGCTGTGATGAAAACTATTGAAAGTTCCTTGAGGTATATCCAAAGCAATAGAGAGAATATAAGGAAAAAGACTGCCAAAAATCCACTAATGATTAGCGATTTCTGATTAATTTTCTCTCCCTGATTATGGAGAAGCATTCACATCCTCCTTGGCAGTCTTTCCGTATGTCGCCAGTTCCCAACTTCTTGGTTGGCAAAAAAGACATTTGCTCATTCGCCCATTCGTTCGTACTACAAAGCGAAACGCTTCAACAATATCCAGAATAAAAAGGGCACTATTACGAATATCTACTCGCATGATGTAAACCCCTGGGGAAAGTCCAAAGTTAGGTAGCAAAACCTTAACTTCATGATGGCCCGGGGGAATGTAAAATGTTAATTTATCGTTAGATCCTCCAAAGTATAGAACTGTTTGCCCCTCTTTTATTATTGAAATTCGGACATTGACATCATCCAACAGTTTGTGGGAAGTGAAACCAATGCAAAGTTGAACGGTTTCACCACTAATCAGCTCTTCCAATATTTGATTATTAGTGTCTTTAAAGCAAAGTGAAGTGATATCAAGACCCAAACTCTCACTAGCAGGTTTGTCCGGCATTCTAAGCAAGCCAGAAACTTTTTGGGCTGCTCCCAGAAAGAGATCTTCCTCATACTGGTTCATGATTGTCTCGGTATCACTGTAAGCAACCACGTTTCCCTTTTGCAGGTAGAGCGATTGTTGACACATTGAAAGAATTGCTTGAGGATTATGGGACACCAGCACAAATGCTATTCCTTGCTCCCTAAGTTCATGCAAACGACGATGGCACTTGGCAAGAAACTGAATATCGCCAACCGCCAGGACTTCATCAATTAGCAAAATTTCTGGGTTGGTATGAATAGCACAGGCGAAGCCAAGTCGAGCGGCCATGCCAGAACTGTAGCTATGCACTGGGGAATCGATCGCATCCCCAATTTCAGCAAACTCAACTACTGAATCAAATCGAGCCTTAATTTCCTTTGTTGATAGACCCAAAATGGACATATTGGCAAAAATATTTTCTCGCCCAGTTAAAATTGGGTTAAATCCTGCCCCTAAAGCAATCAGTGGGGCGACCCGGCCTCTGATTCTGACAGAACCTGTATCGGGACGAATTAAGCCGCTAATGATTCGGAGCAGGGTGGTTTTACCGCTGCCATTGGCACCAACCAACCCCAATGCTTCACCTCGCCGCAGTTTCAGGCTAACATCCTTGAGTGCCCAAAATTCCCTGGTTCTTAGCGTATTGTTCTGTTGGCGCAGCCCTAATAACTCACTCGCAATATCCTGGACTCCATAGAAGAGCGATCGCTTTAAACTACGGCAAAACTTTTTAGACACGCCCTCTACCGAGAGCACGACATCCTCCTCCGGGGATGGATCTGCAATCTGATTTTCTGGAGTTGATATCATCATGCACTGACCCTCTCAACCACAAACGGCATGGCAATCCGATAGAACAACCAGCCCACCAGCAGACCCAGCATTGCAATTGCACTCATCCACCAAAAACCCTTGGGATCAGATAAGTGGCCCATTGTTGCCAGGTCTCTGACAGCTACCAGCAGTGGCGTCACAGGATTCAACCGAACCAGCGTCGCAAATGCTCCTTCTTGAGGAACCGGGTAAATGACGGGCGTGAGAAAGAGCCAAAACCCCAATCCCAGGGTTAGCCCTTTCGAAATATCTTCATATAGAGCGGCGATCGGTGCCAGGAACAGCCCAATGCAGGTGCCTAACATAACCAGGTGAATTAGTGCCACTGGAGCCAAAATCACGGTCCAGGCAATGGGCATCTTAAACCAGAGGAACAAACTCACAATCAAGATCAACTTGATAGCAAAGTTAAAGAAAACCTGCCCTAACTGGGAAAGAATAATCGCCTCACGAGGAAAGTTGATTCTGACCATCATTGGCTTTGCCAGACTGACTGCCTGAATTTGACCACTAACCGCCTCTGCAAAGGTCTGCCAGAGCGCCATGCTGAACATTACGTAGGCAGGATAGGGCAAGTCAGTTTCGCCAATGTTGAGAATTTTGGCATTGTTTGCCAGAGTCAACCCCAGCGCCGTCACAATCGGTGGCACAAAAGCCCAAAAAAATCCCAGAAAAGACTGACGGTATTGAGCGCTGATATCCCGCACCAGCAAGCGCCAGGCCAATTCTCGTGCGGCTAGCAGATCGCGCCCCATTTCCTTGAACAGACGAATCGGATGCCGTAGATAGCTTTCTGGTGTGTAGATAACCTCGTGCAGTGGTTGACGCGGCTTTTGCATATCAGTGTTGTTCTACCACTGGTGAGAGAAGGTCGAAGACTTACAGGGTTTTTCCAGTTGAATTAGTCACACTCTTTAAGGGGCTAGGGGATTAGGGGCTAGGGATTAAAGAGTAGTGTTCCGTCAGGAAAATTTTGACGGGTCGCAGACCCTCAAAATTCAACCTCCATTAACTCCCTGGGCATTCGCTACCCGTCAAATTTGATTTGACAGAGTAGTAGCTTATGCCTTTGAAACTAGCTGCCGATATTAAGTGGACTTTGTCAGGGTTCCTCAAAAGCTACATAATCTAACAGAAAGGGATTGCCAGCAATGGGTTAGCCAGCAAACATTATTCCAAACTCTGTCAGCAGAAAGTTGAGGCAGGTGTGACACTTTATTAAGAATTTATAGAGTTATTGGTTAGTGAGAGGTAAGGCGTAGGAAGAAGACTCGCTTCTCTCTAACAACTAATAACTAACAACTTTTTCCTTTCTTACCCCCTACACCTCTTTTTTTACTTGATTCCAACCCACAGTTTGTAGGTGGCATTTCCACGGGTGGTGCCTACGACAATCTGGTAGTCTCCAGTATCGGGCAGTTTTCCGCTCCAGACTAGAGCTTCCTGCTTCAGCACCCGTCGCTGCCCTGACTGGTTGGGAGGGGCTTGGACATCAAACACGGCGTTATTTTCCAGGGATTCTATTTTCACAGTCATGATTTGCCCTTTTTGAGCTCCCAGTAAATAAATATCGCGGGTACCTCTGACAACAGCAGTTCGTATACTGGCAGAGCTTTCTCCGGGCTTAAACCGGATGCGCTGGGTGCGCGATCGCTGAGCCAGCAGTACCGGGTTTTCTGAGCTGGCGGGCTGGTTCAGCGTTTTGCCTGGTCGGGAGGAGGTTGCTGCCGTGCTTAAGGCAATGGGTAGGACAACCAGTGAAAGGGCAGGGAGAGCGATCGCGGTTTTCAGTGGATGAAACACCTTCAAAAGCATGATGAAACAATGAGTTGGAACGCTGTGATTAGAGGATTGTGCTATAGCTCTACGCAAATGCGTTAGGACATTGGGCTTAAAGGGTGGTGGGGGGTGGGGGCTGCCCCCCCACGCAAAGGGCACGCTCTTCCCAGGTGTCACCTTTACCCTTGAAATTGGTATGAGGTTTTTTATACCAATTCTCGATTTTGGATTTGCGATTTTGAATTGACAAACACCAAGTTCTGAGAGGGTTTCAGCCTTTTCATCTGTAGACTTCTTGGAAGAATTGGTATTAGGAGTTACAAACTTTGAACTACAAACTCTGAACAACTCCGACCTTTCTTTCTGTTCATCGAATGACAGATTACTTAAGTGACGGATTGCTTAAGTGGCGGATTGCTTAAGTGACCAGTTCTGTTGCCTTCTGGGGTTCAATCTCTTCTAGCGGCAGGCCCAGGATTTCCCGATACAGTTGGTCGTACTGTCTGGCAGATTTTTCCCAGCTAAAATCTTGAGCCATTGCTCGCTGTTGCAATTCTCGCCAGCGGTCTTTGTAATGGAAACCTTCCCACGCCCGCACCATACAGGTGTAGAGATCGAGAGGCTCGTAGCGGTCAAAGCAGTAGCCAGTGCCGATGTGGTTCATCGGATCATGGTGAGTGACTGTGTCCACTAATCCACCGGTGCGGCGGACGATGGGAATGCAACCGTAACGCATCGCCAGCATTTGGGCAATGCCACAGGGCTCAAACCGGGAGGGCATCAGGAAGGCATCGCAGCCGGCGTAGATGCGGCGGGAGAGGGGGTCATTGTAGAGCAGATAGACGGCCATTCGACCAGAGTAGCGGGAAGCAATCTGCCACATCTGGGTTTCGTAGTAGCGATCGCCCGTTCCCAACAGCACAAACTGGGCATCGCTGTAGGCCATGAACCGATCCAGCATTTGCAGCACCAGATCAAGTCCTTTCTGTTCTACCAGGCGTGTGACCATCCCAATCAGGAAAGCGCTGGAATTCACTTCCAGCCCCAGTTCTTCCTGGAGCGCCACTTTATTCACGGCCCGGTCATCCAGCGTATCAGCGGTAAACGGCTGGGTAATGTACTTATCAGTTGCCGGATTATAGGATTCCACGTCAATCCCGTTAAGAATGCCTGACAGTTTCCCACTGATAAAAGACAGTAGCCCTTCCAGGGTTTCGCCATAGGCAGCGGTTTGAATTTGTTTGGCGTAGGTGGGAGACACCGTATTGACGCGATCGGCAAACTGAACGGCGGCGGCCATTGTGTTGTGTCCCTGCATATACCAGGGGCACCAGGTTATCTGCTCCAGCCGCCAGCGCCAGGGACCCTGGTAAGCCAGGTTATGGATGGTGAACAGGGTTGAAATATCGGGAGACTGGTGCATCCAAACCGGAATCATGCCTGTATGCCAGTCGTGGCAATGGATAATCTGGGGTTTCCAGTAGTTCCAGGCAAATTCTGCGGCTCCATTCGCAAACAGAGTAAACCGCCAGTCTTCGTCTTCCCCAAAGTAGATGCGTCGGGGAGAAAAGGAGGGATGACCAAACAGGTAGAGGGGAACATCGCTGCCGGGCAGCACTGTTTCGTGGACACTGAAGCCTTGAAACATTGCAGAACCTTGCCAGACGGGTTCTTTAGGAATCTTCATCTTGTCTGGTAGGAAGCCATAGTAGGGAAGAAAGATGCGCACATCATGCCCCATCTTCTTCAAAACTTTCGGTAGCGAACCGACGACATCCCCCATTCCACCGACTTTGGCGATCGGAGCTGCCTCCGCTGCAACAAATAGGATTTGCATGCTAGGTTCTGTGTTTCTCTGAGTGGTACCTGGTCAAGCTGGCAATTAGCAATATCACCCCTTGCTACTGCCAATGACTGTCATCATACCGATTAAGGGTCAAGGCCAGTATGTTTCAGCAGATATATTTCCGCTAAAGTTTATGGGTTTGCCTTCTAAGGAGTGACAATGACCTGTGTAGAGAGCAGCCCCCATGCAGTCAGGAAGCCAGGAGTCAGAAGTGGAAAAGGATTCTGGCTTCTATAGCGATCCTATCTGGATTGTGAAAAGGGATTCGACCGGCATCCCTTTTCACAAAGCCCTTTCCTTTCACAAATCATTGAGGACTGCTGTATCTATCAAGTTAGCTCTGCAAGTAAGAAGCCGCTTCTTCGGTAGTCATTTGGGGAAACTCTTCATAGAAACGGCTGACGCTGTGGAAGGGATGGGGGGTGGCAAGGATGATGACGCGATCGCCCAGTTCCCGTAAAAAAGGCATCAGATCAGGGGGAGCCACTGGAGCGCAAATCCAGATTTGTGCCGCTTGCTGGGCGTGCAACGATCGCACCGCCGCTGCCATTGTCATTCCAGTTGCAATGCCATCATCCACCAGAAGGGCGATCGCCCCTGCCGGATTTGCCCGAGGTCCTGTTGGTGAAAGCTCTCGCCACTGTGCCTCTGCATGGGTGCGGGCATGCTCCAATGCAGACTGGTACTGATGAAATGGCGGCATCATCAACCGGCGGTGGGGAGACCAAACCACATGGCCATCAGCGGTCACTGCTCCAATCGCCAATTCACTGTTATCTGGTCGAGTAATTTTCTTGGCGACAATCACATCTAAAGGGCAATGAAGCGCGTGGGCAATGGGGGCTGCGATCGGTAAACCTCCTCTGGGCAAAGCATAGACCACATACCGCTTCTCTTCCTGCTGCGCAGGGTGCTTTGAGATTTCGTTCAACACTGCCCGCGCCAATTCTTCACCAGCCTCCTGGCGGTTCGTAAATCGAACGGTTGCACCCGCATCTTGAAATGACGAAAACAGCGACATAATCTCCCTCCGGTGCCTGCAAGGGATCAATTCCATCATGGCTGAAAAGTCAGACGTTAATCCATCTCCAGAATCTTTCTTATTAACCCTGAAACCCGATCAAGTGATACTCAATTGTGCCTCATGGGATTTCCCCTAACATCTTTCTGAAGATGCCTTAAAAAGGTTGATCGGTAGCCTAGAATCTAAGAACTTTGCGAGAAACCAGTAGAATCTGGATGCTTTCTCTTAAGATTTTGATTGATTTGATCGTTCCCATTTTCGTTCCCAATCCTGGATCTACCACTTTTTCCAACCCCTATGGCGAGCCAAGACCAGATCAGCCTGTTTGAGCTTTTTTCCCCAAGCAGCGAACCTTCTCCCCCCGAAGGATTTAACCCCGATCTGATTCCAACCGATGCAAAAGTGCCCATCCCAGCAGGCACTTATCAAACCATGGAACAGATGCGAGTTCACTGCAACCAGTGCTTCCGCTGTGCCCTTGGTGAAAACCGTACCAACGCCGTAATCGGGCGGGGTAATGTAAAGGCTCCCATCATGATTGTTGGGGAAGGACCGGGACAAAACGAAGACGAAACCGGGCTTCCATTTGTCGGCAAAGCCGGGCAACTTTTAGACAAAATTCTGGCTTCCGTCAAATTAACTGAAAATGACGTTTATATCTGCAATGTGGTTAAGTGCCGTCCCCCCGGAAACCGTGACCCACAGCCTGCTGAAATTGAAGCCTGTAAAGGGTATTTGCTCGAACAAATTCGTCTGGTGAATCCCAAAATCATTTTGCTGACTGGAAAATATGCCATGCTGACCCTGCTGGGCATCAAACAGGGAATTACCAAAGTTCGGGGACAGTGGGTAGAGCGAGATGGACGCCTGTATATGCCCATTTTCCACCCCGCTTACTTGCTGCGAAATCAGTCCCGTGAGAAGGGCAGCCCTAAATGGTTGATGTGGCAGGACATTCAGGAAGTTCGCAAGAAACTGGATGAGATGGAGTGGGATGGGTAGGAGCGTTTTGAGTTTTGAGTTCTGAGTTTCCACCTGCCTACTCCCTACTACGTATAGCAGTTCTAAATCAGTTATGAGATGGAGAGGCTTTGTGAGAAAGGGTTTTTGCGGAACTTTTTCTCACAATCCAAATAGGATGACTATATTTCCCATTTCTTACTCCTGGATTCTTTTTTCCCTGGCTCTCTTGAGAGTTTGGTGATAGGCGATGCTTATCACCAAAACAAAATCAGTAGTCCAGGAATTTTGTTTTAGATGAAAGAGTAGCGTACGCTACTCTTTCACCAGCAAGCTGGGAGAACCTTTTCCTTCTTTGTTCTTTCTTCTTCCTGCCCCCCCTCTCTCACTTCCCTTGATACCTGTCTCCTACCATTTACCCTGATTCCGTAAGGATTTGTGGATCTTTTTCCATCGCTCTTTTTCCAGCAGGCTAGCTCGCTGATCCTGTCTGCGAGTGAGGTAGTTCAGTTCTTTTTGCAGTTTCCGATAGTTGAGAAATCTTGACTCGTCAAGACTGCCTCTCTCTAAAGCCTGCTGAACAGCACAACCGGGTTCATGGTGGTGCTGACAATCTCGAAACCGGCATCGTTCTGCCAGGGCTTCGATGTCTGAAAATGTTTCCTGCAACCCCTCTCCTGCTGACCAGATCTGGATTTCTCGCATTCCGGGAGTATCGATAATCAAGCTACCATTTGGTAGCAGAATCAACTCCCGGTGAGTGGTGGTGTGTCTACCACGGTCGTCGCCACGCCGTACAGATTGAATGGCCTGAACCTTTTCTCCCTTCAATTCGTTGGTAATGGTGGATTTGCCAACCCCTGAAGACCCAAGCAGAGCAACGGTTTGACCTGGTTGGAGGTATGAGCTGAGAGCATCTAATCCTTGTTGGTTGGTGGCACTGAGTGGGATAATGGAGACGCTAGGAGCAACTGCAGCTACCTCCGCCACTCGTTCGTCTATAGCAGGGCACAGGTCTGCTTTATTCAGAAGGATGACCGGGTTAGCACCGCTCTCCCAGGCTAACAGCAGGTAGCGTTCAATCCGTCTGAGGTTAAAGTCTCCATCCAGTCCTGAAACTAGAAAAACGGTATCAATATTGGTGGCAACAACCTGTTCTTCGGTCCTGGCACCTGCTGTTTTGCGAGAAAACTTGCTCTTGCGTGGCAGGATGGCATGGATGGTGGCTCGTTTTTCTGATACTCGACTCCGGATGACGACCCAATCTCCTACAGCGGGAAAATCCTGGGTAGCAGTCGCTCGGCTTTGGAGATTGCCTGATATGTCTGCTGTCAGTTCTCCCGATTCGGTGTAGAGGGTGTAGAGGGTGCGGGACGCGATCGCCACCCGACCCACAGCGTATCCTGCCTGACTGTAGGCAGCAAAACTGGATGCAAAAAAGCTGCTCCAGCCCAGTAAATTCAAATTCATGGTTATTTTGTTCCTCAATGTGCTGTTTTGGTAAGGCGCACAGAGGAGAGGGCATTGCTGAATCCGGGTATGAGATGGATGCTGTATGCTCGAAACTTCGTTTCGATTCATACTGCTTTTCAGCAACACCGAGAAGAGTTACAGCGGGGGGTAGGTAATGGCCAGTAGGGAAAGCTGCTGTAACGTTTATGCTAGCCAAAGGGAGGGCTGAACGGGACTCTCTGCGCCTTGGGTTTGTCCAGTTTGAAGGGTCACAAGGACCTGAACGCCTTGAAGTTCAGTCATCGTTCTTCCTCCTTGACGAGTTGCATGGAGTGACAACAAGTGTAGTTGAGTAGATTCCTGAAAATAGTGCTGAACCCTCAGCATAAGTAGGTAGACATCATTAACATCATTAATTGGAAGAAAGGGGAGTGGAGGCGTTGCCCCCAGGCAGGGGGTTTCACCCCCTCCACCCCCCAAAAACCTCTTTAATTTAATTGCACCCAGCTACTTAGAGGATGGTTATGAATACGCATCTTCTTCACAATTTGACTGAGCCTGCCTGGCAATCTCGTAGCCAAAGCTGAATGGCCTGAGCCGTTAAACTCTGGCTGCTATCTCTGGGGGGGGTGATGGGCTGGTCGCTGGCGGGGTAAGAGCCGAAACGAGAAAACATGAGGGCAATTTTCCAGCCATCGATGGTTCTGGTTAAAAAGAGCCAGTGGTAGTGCTGAAATTCGACGATTTGTTGCCCGAAGTATTGTCGTTCGAGGACTGTGAAAAAGATCTGGTGCAGGTTTTCGTCTGCCGGATTGGGATATTCGCTGGATTCAGCCGGTAAGGGCACCAGGTCGGGTTGGGTTGCGGCGATCGCATACAGCAATCCTCCTGTTTTCCGATGGACAAGCCGGATATAGAGCCGATTGATGTAGCCTGGCAAATCACGCAGCATCGCCGTTGTTAGCAGTTCCACATTCGCGGGACAGGTCACATGGGGACGAATGTAGCGAGGGGTTTGATCCTTGATCGCTTTTGCAGGTGGGTTTGCAGGAACAGGGATGGGATGAATCGGCTGCAAGGGCAGGAGAGCGATCGCCAACCCCACCCAAAATCCTCTCAACAAAACCGCTCTGCTCGTCATCGTTAAGATTCCATGATTCAAACAAAGGTGGGGGGAGACAGGGGTCAGGGG
>JAIMBL010000001.1 GCA_023511615.1 Leptolyngbyaceae cyanobacterium HOT.MB2.61 | reverse complement strand
GAAAGAGTAGCCTAGGCTACTCTTTCACCGGCAAGCCGGAAGAGCCCGCTTTGCTGAGTTGCAGGAGTTAAAAGGGGCTTAACATTTGCCTGATATCCTGCCCTTCCACCCTGTAAATCTACTTTCCACCATTAAATCTTCTTAAAAAACTTTCTAAGAGCTTCAAACATTATTAAAGAAATCTTACCTTTCGTTCAAATGGGGGCAATCTAAAACCATTGTGTAGAATTAGACTGCTTTTTCCGAACCTATCCTGTACACCTTCGGGAAAATGCAGTTCGTGGCTCTGGGAAAGCGCGAATCTCCTGTATTGTTTCTATCCTCCGAGCTCCAGAGCCCATTTCAGTTATTCCAGGAATCCTTCTGATATGGTGAATGCACTTGCTTCGACACCGGCTGACCACTTGCGGGCCCGCCTGCCGCGATCGCTCAAGCGATTGGCCGATCTGGCCTACAACTACTGGTGGTGCTGGGTAGCAGACCAGGTTTCTCTGTTTGAAACCATCAATCCCGATGAGTGGGAGCGCTGTGGACACAACCCGGTTATCCTGCTGGAAACCGTCAACTATGAGCGTTTGACCCAGCTCTCCATCGATCCCTACTACCTCAAGCGACTCAACAGCCTGGCTGGAGAATTTGACCGCTACATGGCAGCCAATGATACCTGGGCCAGTCGGGTTGCTCCTCAGATTTCCAGAGAACACCCGGTCGCCTACTTTTGTGCTGAGTTTGGCATCCACGAATCCCTGCCCATCTATTCCGGTGGTCTGGGCATCCTGGCGGGGGATCACCTCAAGTCGGCCTCCGATCTGGGGGTACCGATGGTAGGGGTTGGTTTGTTCTACCGTCAGGGATACTTCCACCAGCGGTTGAATCGGGCTGGCTGGCAGGAAGACTATTACATCGACAATCCCTTTGAGCGGATGCCGGTGGAATTGATCAAAAATGCTCAGGGGGAACCGATTACTGTCGAACTTCAGGTGCGCACCCGGATGGTAAAGGTCCAGATTTGGCGTGTCCAGGTTGGGAGAGTCAATCTTTACCTGCTGGATACAGACCGGGAAGATAATGACCCCATCGATCGCTGGCTTACCGGGCACCTCTATGGCGGTAACCAGGAAACCCGCATTGCCCAAGAAGTGGTGCTGGGGATTGGCGGAGTGCGTGCCCTGCAAGCGCTTGGCATTGATCCCGGAGTGTACCACCTGAACGAAGGCCATGCCGCCTTCTGTTTGTTGGAAGTGGCACGGCTGGAGATTCAGAAAACGGGTAAATCGTTTTACGACATTGAGGCCACAGTCCGCGATCGCTGCGTCTTCACCACCCACACCCCCGTTCCTGCCGGGCACGACGTATTCTCCGCCGACCTGATGGACTCCTTCTTTGCCAACTATTGGGATCAATTAGGGCTCTCGCGCGAACAATTCTTGGCCCTGGGGGCTCGCCGCCTGGGTGATCCCTGGGAACCCTTCGGCATGACGGTCCTGGCCTTACGTCTGACCCGCGCTGCCAACGGTGTGAGTGAACTCCACGGGCACGTTTCCCGCGCCATGTGGACTGTACTTTACCCCGATCGCACCGAAGACAAAGTTCCTATCGGATACATCACCAACGGTGTCCATGCCTCCACCTGGACGGCCTCCCTGATGAGCGATCTCTATGCCGAGTATCTGGGGACAGACTGGTATACAAAAGTCGCTGATCCAGAAATGTGGGCAAAAGTCGATCAAATCCCGGATGAAGAAATCTGGTGGCGTCATATGGTGCTGAAGGAGCGGCTCATCGCCCATGCGCGCCATAAAATTAAACAGGCACGGCGCGGACGGGGCGAAGACTGGGAAATGATTCAGGCAGCGGATCATATCCTTGATCCGAATGTGTTGACCATTGGCTTTGCCCGTCGCTTTAGCCCCTATAAGCGGGGCAACCTGTTGCTGAGGGATGCAGAACGGGCCCTCAAAATCTTTGGTAATCCGGAACGTCCGGTGCAGATCATTTTTTCTGGAAAAGCCCACCCTGCCGATGAAGAGGGCAAGCGAATCATTCAGCGGTTGATGGAATGGTGCAAACAGCCCCAGATCTGGAATCGGGTGGCATTCATCGAAGACTATGACATGTACACCGCCCGTAAATTGATGCAGGGTGTAGATGTTTGGCTCAACAATCCCCGCCGTCCACTGGAAGCATCGGGCACCAGTGGACAGAAGGTTTGCTTCAATGGCGGGATTAACTGTAGCGTACTGGATGGCTGGTGGTGCGAAGGTTATAAGGCCGATGCCAGCGGCAAAGGGATCAATGGCTGGGCGATCGGCGAAAATGCCAACACCAGCGACCAGAATCTCCAGGACAAAATCGACTCCGATTCGCTCTACCAGTTGCTGGAGGAAGAAATCGTCCCACTCTATTACAACCAGGGTAAGGACGGTGTTCCCTACGGCTGGGTCAGGATGATGAAAGAGTCGATTAAGTCGAATTCTCCAGCCTTCAACACTCACCGGATGATTGCTGACTATGTGACTCAGGTCTACGCTCCGGGAACGCAGGTGAAGGTTGGCTTAAGCCTGGCAAAAGTGCCCTCTTAGAGTCGTTTGTTACTATGGTTGATTGCCACAGGTATTCGGGAGAAGCGGCATGGAGGGGTAAGGGAGTGGAGAAGTAATACAGCGATCCTATCTGGATTATGAAAAGGGATTCCGGCGAAATCCCTTTTCACAAAGCCCTTTCCTTTCACAAATCATTTAGGACTGCTATAGAGTAATGGAGTGATAGTGTGGGGGAGTGCCCTGTCACTTCATCACTTTATCCCTATGGCTATTTGGCGCTATGGCTGTTTGGGAAGTCGATTTCTACCGTCGCCCCCTCCAGGATGAGGGAGGAAACCCGCTCTGGGAACTGCTGGTATGTGATCCGGTGGGTGAATTCAGGCACAGTGCTCTCTGCCCCCAGTCCCAGGCAACCGGAGATTGGCTGATTGCTGAGATGCAACAACTGGCTGATTTGGGCCATCCATTACCCAATATTTTACGGGTCTTTCGCCCACAGACCTTTAACCTGCTACAAACCGTTGCCGAAAAATTGGGAATTGCGATTGAACCCACTCGCCATACTCCAACCCTGAAGTGTTGGCTGGAAGAGCGTGCCCGTCAATACCCCACTCTCCCCAATTACACGGGGCAATCCTATCAGCCGCTACATCTGGATCAGCCTCCTCCTGTGCCACTGGCTGAAACGTTGTGGGGCGATCGCTGGGGGTTTACCAGTCTTCCCGCCGCCGATCTGGTAGAGGCCTTTCGCGATCGCCCCATTCCCATTCTGGAAATGCCAGAAGACTGGTTTCCGTTAAAGCTGGGTATCGCTTCCACCCTCCCCATTCCCGGAGTCGTGATCACGGGTGGACGCCGCTCTATGATGATTGCCCGCTGGCTACAGGAATCCCATCCCTACTCGTTAAACTATGTACCGGGCGCTCCCGATGGCCTGATCCTGGAAGCTGGATTGTGCGATCGCTGGATCGTTGCCACCTTTGCAGACCCCGATGTCAAAGCCGTCGCCCAACAATACGAACAGCGCAAGCGTCAGAGCAAAGAACTCCACTTTTTATTGGTGCAGCCCGACGACTCTGGCATCACCTACAGCGGCTTCTGGCTGTTAAGAGGTGAGGGGCAGTAATTTTATTTCAATCAGGCGGAACGAAGAGGTTGCTGTTGTTTCTGACGCTGCTGAAGCTGGTGCATGTGATGGAACAGCTTCCAGCAATATTGTTCCGATAGGCCACAGGTTACCGCACCGCGCAGCACCACATTGAAATACCAGTCGTTGGGAGCCAATTCTTCCTTCAGCTTGTTGACAACTACATAGGTGCGTACATTGCGGTAGACTCGCTTATCCCGATGAATTTCAACCATTTCATGGCGGTAGCCGCCACTCGGAACTTCTTCGCGTTCATCCAGGCGATCGCTCAACCGCCAAGGCAACTGATACAAAACCCCCTCTACATAGGAATGGGGGTCCTTCACTATATCTAAAACGCCACAGTTACGTCGCTGCGATCTCTGGTAAAACCCCAGCCGATAGCCTTTTAGCAGCGCAGGCCCAATCACATAAGCATGGGTACTTTCCCCCAGGGTCCGCTTCAGGTCAACCGGGCACATGCAAGAGCCATAGGCAAAGTAATAAAAAAACTTAGCCATATTCAACTGGTGCATGGGCGTTGACAGAAGTTGAGGGCCAGGAAATTCTACAGTTGAAAGGTAGGCTTTTCCGGAAAAAGCAATCATAGCAGGAGACTGGCACTAGGGGAGAGAAAAGTTAGTGTGATTGAACCAGAAATATAAGTCAGGACCATTCCCAAATTCTGTCATTGATTTATCTAAAATCCTGAATGCATCTTAGTAGACCAATAGCTCATCCAGGGAACTTTGCCTGGTGTCTAAACTCCGAAAAAACAATTTGCGGCGCTTTGCAGGGTTGCAAACCTTTCAAAATCTGCTTAGCAGACTACTAGAGCAATTATCGCCCATTTCCAGTCGATAGGTTCTCCCCCGTGAATCTGTGCGGTAAACCCAGCGGCGACTGCCATCTGATAACACCACTCGCCACCCTTCGATCATCATCTGAGTACAGAATTCATTGGGTTTCGGCAAACCCAGGCAACCATTGGGCCAGGTTCTGCGCGTGGATTCAACAACTCGCAACTTGCCTACGGGAAACCCTGTCCGTTTACTAAGATCCTGCCGCAATGTATTGGCAATGGCCGGGGGAAGCTGAGCAGAACTATTCCCAGCAATCTGGGCGAAATGAACGTCTGTCATTGCCATTGGTGAGATTATTGGTAGCTCGGAAGCATTGACACTGGAAAGCGGGGCAAGACTAAAACCCAGTGACAAAATTCCCACCAAAACTAAAGCAGAACAGTAATCCCCCCACTGTCTCTGATTCAAAGGCGAATTTACTCTGTTACACAGCGAATCCGTCAGCCGTACAGGTTTCATTGTCATGAACATTCCTCAAAGACAAAGAGTTGGTCGATTTTTTTATGGCAATCCTGAAAGGGGATTGAAGGAATCAGAGTTTCTAACAACTAACAACCAACAACTCACGGCTATCCTGAGAGTTTGGTGATAAGCTACTCTTCCACCGGCAAGCCGGGAGAACCTAACTCACCTCTCTCCTCTCTTTACTACTAATAACTCCCCATTCACTTCCCGGCAGGATTTGTTTTAGAGGAAGAGGATTCAGTGAAGGGCAACTGTTGCCAAAACTGGGCAAAACTGGGTGGGTGAAGGACACGCCAAACGACCAGGGTTGCGATCGCCACAATGCCCAGGGTCAGCAAATTGAAAAAAATCTTGACAAACGGTACTCGAAAAGGCTTCTGCGGGGAACGGCGCGCAGGTACTGACCTGGACGGAGGAGTGGCAGTTCGACCTGGGGGGGTTGCTCTGGTCACTCTGCTTGAGGTTGGGGCAGCAGCTCCGACCGGAAATCGCATGGCCTGTAGCTGATGGACAACTACGGGCGGTTTGCGTTCAGTTCGGCTCCACTGCACCAGCGCCATTAACGGAATCGCACACAGATTATGAACATCAAGCGATCTCAGTCGCTGCATCAGGCCCAGGTCATTCGCAACCAGAATTACCAGCGCATCCGAACGATTGCGCGCCAAACTATAGGCGGCTTGAGCCACCGTCAGGGCAAGCCTCGCCTTTTTGCTGAGGGCATGTCCTTCCGGTGGTTGAAGCACTGGGTGGGATTCAACCAGTCCCGTCATTCGCCAACCACTTTCTGGAAAAAACCGGAAAAATTCCCTGGCGGTTTGCTCGTGACTCGATTCCACAGCGCGATCGCACAAAAACCGCATCTCCTCCAGCACGGCTTCAGGCACAAAACAACTACCAACGCGAGAAAATTCCTGCCATTCTCGTCTGCTCCCAGCCATCAGTGCGCTGATGTCAAGTACTAGCAAAAAGGGAGGTAAGGCTGCCATAGGAATGAGGGATGGGAATGAATATAAATCTTAACGAAGACATGCTCCGAGCAAATCAAAAACTTGACTGTAAAGCTGAGTAACAAACGTTTCAAAAAGATTTAGAAATAGCCATCCAGCCATCTAAAGCCTTACATTACAAATTTACAGCGAACCATTAGAGGCAGATTATGAGCAACATATCGAGATATCGGTTAGTTTGCACCTTAACTTTTGGTGATATTTATGGTCAGATCATTGTTTGGCTAATTGTCATTTTCTTAAGCCTGGCATCTTCAATGGCGCTGATGGGTGCCAGTCGCCCTATTTACGCTCTGGCAACGGTTGGGCTGATTCTGGTTTTAACATTACCGTTTTTATTATTCGCCTTTGTGACAACGTTACTTAACCACATCGAGCTTGCAGCTGTAGACTCCGCTTCCAGTAAGTCTAACGCGTCTTCTTCATCCAACGTATCTTCTCAGCGACCTGCTCAAGCGGCAGGCTAGTACTCTGTCAAATCAAATTTGACGGGTAGCGAATGCCCAGGGAGTTGATGGAGGTTGAATTTTGAAGGTCTGCGACCAGTCAAAATTTTCCTGACGGAACACTAGCAAAAACGAGACCCCTGCAAGATAAAACCACTGTTAGGATGAGTTAGCGGTGGCATAAACCCTGCTGACCAAAAGCCTTATCTTCTCTCCTCATCATGATCGATCACGATGTCATCATTGTGGGTGGTGGACTTGCAGGATCTCGTGCAGCATTAGAGATTGCCCAGAGCGATCCCGGACTGAGTGTTGCCCTGGTTGCCAAAACCCACCCCATTCGCTCTCACTCAGTCGCAGCCCAGGGAGGCATTGCCGCAACCCTCAAGAACGTGGATGCCACAGATAGTTGGGAAGCCCATGCCTTCGATACCGTTAAAGGTTCCGACTATCTCGCAGATCAGGATGCGGTCGAAATTTTGACCCAGGAAGCGCCTGATGTCGTCATCGATCTGGAACACATGGGGGTTCTGTTCTCCCGATTACCGGATGGGCGTATTGCCCAGCGAGCATTTGGGGGACACTCCCACAACCGTACCTGCTACGCTGCCGATAAAACTGGGCACGCCATCCTGCACGAGCTAGTGTCTAACCTGAGGCGCTACGGGGTCACCATCTACGACGAATGGTACGTCCAGCGCTTGATCCTGGAAGAGAGGCAGGTAAAAGGGGTGGTAATGTACCGCATTTTGGACGGACACCTGGCTGTAGTGCGGGCGAAAGCAGTCATGTTTGCCACTGGCGGTTACGGGCGCGTTTATAACACTACCTCCAACGATTTCGCCTCAACTGGAGATGGGCTTTCAATGACCGCGCTAGCCGGGCTTCCGCTGGAGGACATGGAGTTTGTCCAGTTTCACCCGACTGGGCTGTACCCTGTGGGTGTGCTGATCTCCGAAGCAGTTCGTGGGGAAGGAGCCTACCTGATTAACAGTGAGGGGCGGCGGTTTATGGAGGACTATGCCCCCAGTCGCATGGAATTAGCTCCCCGTGATATTACCTCCCGTGCCATTACCTGCGAAATTCGTGCTGGACGGGGGATTCATCCCGATGGCAGTGCAGGGGGTCCCTTTGTTCATTTGGACCTGCGCCACATGGGGAAGGAAAAGATCATGAGCCGGGTTCCCTTCTGCTGGGAAGAAGCCCATCGTCTGGTTGGGGTGGATGCCATTCGTGAACCAATCCCGGTTCGCCCGACGGTGCATTACTCCATGGGAGGGATTCCAGTCAATGTGGACGGACAGGTGCGGAGCAGTGCCGATGACCTTGTAGAAGGCTTTTTTGCGGCTGGAGAAGCGGCCTGTGTGTCCGTTCATGGGGCAAATCGATTGGGAAGCAACTCCCTGTTGGAGTGTGTGGTGTACGGCAAACGCACGGGGGCTGCGATCGCCCGCTATGTGCGAAATCGGAAACTGCCCGCGATCAACGAATCCCCCTATCTTGATGAAACCCGCAGGCAGATTCAATCCTTGCTTGACCAGGATGGCCCCCTTCGCATTGCCCAATTGCGGCAGGCTTACCAGGACTGCATGACCGAATACTGTGGCGTCTTCCGCAGCGAAAGCATCATGCGCGAAGGCATTACCCGACTCAAGGAACTTCAGCAACAGTACAACCAGATTCGTCTGGACGACAAAGGCTCTCTCTGGAACACCGAAATTATCGAAGCGCTGGAACTTCGTAGCCTCATGATTGTCGGCGAAATCATTCTCACCTCAGCCCTCAACCGCCAGGAAAGTCGAGGTTCCCACGCCCGTGAAGACTTTCCCAACCGCGATGATGGGAACTTTCTCAAACACACCCTTGCTTACTACTCTCCTGCTGGGATCGATATTCGTTATAAACCCGTTACAATTACCCGCTTTCAACCCCAGGAGCGAAAATATTAAATTTCATTAAATTTCAGAGAAGGGGCCTATACACTGGGAGAATTCAGCAACCTCTCCAGGGAAGTCAGAAATTGGAAACCAGGAAGCAGGGAATGGGAGACAGGGGCTAAGGAGGAGATATTGCCACTCAGAACTCAGAACTCAGAACTCATCCCTCTCTCACCATGTATCCTTGTAACCTTTCCCAGAGCAAACCCGTAATTTTAGGTAAACAAACGGGAGAAATCTGGGCATTCTGAGTAGAATGACAGATACAACACTAAACCTTTCAATAGGTTTCTGTTTCTATCGTTCTCTGAAGTTTGACGACGCCCCAGTCCCGCTTAGCCACGATGATTTAATCCCCGCTGCTAGCCATTGTTCAGACTGACCATCAGTTGTCAATCGTTAATTTTGTTAATCTTGCCAATGCCTCCAATCGAAAGAACTGAAAGAAGACCCAACCGCGATTTACCGACAATCAACGAACGCATTCGATTTCCCAAAATTCGAGTTATTGACGCAGATGGTAGCCAGTTGGGGATTATGTCTCCCCGGGAAGCTGTACAGATTGCGGAAGAGCGAGAACTGGACCTGGTTCTGGTGAGCGATAAGGCAGATCCGCCCGTTTGCCGGATTATGGACTACGGCAAATTCAAATTTGAACAGGAAAAAAAGGCACGGGAAGCCAAGAAGAAGCAACATACCGTTGACGTTAAAGAAGTCAAGATGCGCTACAAGATTGAAGAGCATGACTATAACGTGCGGATCAATCAGGCTAAGCGTTTTCTGAAAGACGGTGACAAGGTTAAAGCCACGATCATGTTCCGTGGGCGAGAGATTCAGCACAGCGATATTGCTGAAGAACTCCTCAAGAGAATGGCGGAAGACCTTCAGGAAGTGGCTGAGGTGCAGCAGGCTCCCAAGAAAGAAGGACGCAATATGATGATGCTGCTAGCTCCGAAGAAGTAGGGCAGTCGGTAGTGGGCTTCGCGACAGGCAGACGCTGAATGGAACTTAAAAATCAGTGGTTTGTTAGCAGCAGGTTGGGACAAAAGCTTCTGCGATGGGTTAACCTTCGCACGGAGGAAAGTGAGCGTACTTTTTTGATGCTTGCTTTCTATACCACCACCTCCATTGGGTTGGTCTGGCTGGAAGCTATTACTGTTGCTCTGTTTCTGGATGCCTACAGCGCCGAGGAGGGGTTGCCCTGGATTTACATTGCCAGTGCAGGTATTGGGTCGGGACTGGGGTTCCTTTACTCTCAACTCCAGCGGGTACTGCCTTTACGGCGAGTCATTGTTTTTACGGCACTCTTGATGGCAGCCCCTTTGCTTTTGTTTTGGCTGGGGTTGGGAAGTGATGGCGCATTTTGGCTGTTGGGGGATTGGAGAATTCCTGTTATTGGGGTAACGACGTTTCTGATGCGGCTCTGGCTGGAGGCGATTTATGTTCTGAATGATCTGAACACCTCCATCACTGCCAACCAGCTCTTTAATATTCGGGAGATTAAGCGCACCTTTCCCCTGATCAGTAGCGGAATTTTGCTGGCGGATGTCATCAGTGGATTCTCGCTCAAACCGCTAATTTCTCTGCTTGGGCTAAGACCGATTGTGCTGCTGGCGTTTGTGATGATGATGGTGGGAGCGCTGATTCTGTTCTATCTTAGCCGCGCTTACCAGCAAGCGTTTCCTGACCTTCTGCGGCGTCGGATGGAGGAACGCCAGCCCGATTATCTCAATCGACGTTTGCAGGGGCCGCTCCAGAGCTACGTCGTGTTGCTGTTCACGTTTTTTATTCTAGCCCAGGTCCTGTTTTTGCTGATTGATTTCCGGTTTTTGAGTGACTTGCAGCAGGGACGCTCGGATGAGTCGATCGCTGGTTTTCTCGGATTATTTAATGGCACGCTGGGCATTTTTGAACTGGCGATGCAGTGGTTGGCATCAAGTCGGGTAATTGAGCGCGTCGGGGTATTTGCGGCGGCCATGACACTGCCAGGGGTCATCAGTATTTTAGGGGCACTCTCAATGGCGATCGTGGGGTTCTCCCTCCCCAATGCCCTTTTTGCCAGCCTGGTGTTGCTCAAGTTTCTAGATGAACTGTTGCATTACACCCTCTTTGCCAGTGTCGGTCCCGTGTTGTTTCAACCCATTCCCGATTCAGTTAGAAGTGGCATTCAATCGACTGTCCGAGGCATGGCTGAGCCTCTGTCTACCGGGGCGACGGGCCTGGCACTGTTGGGGTTAGTGAGCCTGGGCAAATTGAATTGGCTACTGCCTGCTATCTTTTTTCTGGCGATTGTTTGGGGAGTCACTATCTGGCTACTGCGAACTAAGTATGTAGGACTGCTGGTGATGAGTGCCGAACGGGGGCAACTCAGTACCGACGTAGATCTGCGGGAATTGAAGCGGGCCGTTATAGAAGCGCTGGAACAACCTGGAACAGAGGCCCATAAAGGTTCTTGTATTGAGCTTTTAAGCCAGCTCGACCCTAAAAATGTAGGGGAGGTCCTGGCTCCCATGCTGGCAAAGCTTTCTCCACCGCTTCAACGCAAAAGCCTGGAAGAGATGCTGGCGTTTCCGAATCCTGCCTATCTAAATGATGTGAAAAGTCTGATTGACCAGGCTCCATCGCCAGAGGTGCTGGCGGTTGCGCTGCGCTATGTCTGGTTAACCGACAGTGAACCGGATATTCGCCAGCTGCGCCCCTACCTGCGATCAGAGGTAGACCCCATTGTGCGGGGAACGGCGGCTTCCCTCATGTTAAGGCGAGGTAATCCCACTCAGAAAGCAGAAGCGACCAATACCCTCCGGCTGATGCTGACCCATAAACAGGAAAGGGAACGGGTGATGGGGTGCCGGGCGCTGGGAGAAGCTGTTTACCTGCAAGCTTTGCGGCTTTATATTCCCAATCTATTGCAGGATGAATCACTGAGGGTACGCTGTGCCTTGCTGGAGGCGATCGCCGCTACCCATTTAGAAGAGTTTTACCCCTCCTTGCTGCGGGGCCTGCACTACAAATCGACCCGAAGTGCGGCGATGAAGGCCCTGGTGCGATTGGAGAATGAGGCCATTCCTATGCTGGTCAACCTGGCCGAGGATGTGCATAAGCCTGATCTGGTGAGAATGCATGCCTGGAAAGCGATCGGGCAGATTGGTACGATGGAAGCCTTGGACGCCCTGATTTCCCATCTTACAACCGCCTGGGGTACCAGTCGTCGCAACATTCTGCGGATCTTACTGGAAATGCCCCGTGACGCAGGAATTGAAAGTACCCTGGAGCAACTGGGGAGAAGCGGCGTTGAGCGCATGATTGACCAGGAAATCATGTTTATTGGGCAAATCTATGCTGCGTTGATAGACCTGTCGCCCCAACGAATTACAGGAGCAGAAGCGGAATTGATGCGGCGTGCTCTGGGAGATATGCGGGTGGATAGTGAAGAGCGTCTATTCCTGTTAATGAAATTTCTTTACCCCATTAGTGCAATCAAGGCAGCCGCATTTAACCTGCAATCGGATTCTCCCAGCAACCGGGCACGAGGTTTGGAAATTTTAGACAACACTCTCGATATTCCCAGTAAGCGGGCTTTGCTAAGTCTGCTGGATCGCCGTTCCGACTGGGAGAAACTACATAGCCTGTCGGAACTCGTGCCCTATGACCCAATGACACCCAGCGATCGCCTGCGCCGCCTCCTCGACCTGCGCCACTTTCAATCGGATTGGGGATTAGCCTGTTGCTTTCACCTGGCCCGGCAAGCCCGCTGGAACCTGACAGCAGAGCATACCCTTGCCTGTCTGCGTCATCCCAAGGGGTTTGTCAGGGAAGCGGTGCTGGCTTACCTGAAAATGGCTTCTCCTCGCGCCCTGGCAAAACTATTACCAATGTTAAAAAATGATCCCAACCCACTGGTGGCGGATCAGGTGCAGCAAATTATTAAAGAGTTTTCGTCAAATTCCTCAACGAATATTAATCGCTCCCCAAAACCGGGCAATAATGTGATTAATTTTTCAAACATGCCTGGATTGGAACCAACTTAAAGGAATGGAGCCTGGGAATTCTGAAAAATACAGCTACTTCCAATGCCTGAATCGCACCTTATACCAATCCTCTGTAAAGCGGCGTAGATCAACTCCACTGCTTGTGACACTTTCCCTTGTCAGGAGGAGGTTGGGAGGGGTCAGAGTTATGAGCAGCCTCATAGAGAATTGGTTTTAGCCCCTGGCCCTTAAGGAGTGTGCTAACTCGGCTGAAAAGTGCTGTAATTCGAGTCAGCGGTGCATCGTTTAGCTAGCCTGGGTGGTTGCTCAGGATGTCCGAAACCAGCTTATGTTAACCAGTGTTGATCGATTGATATTTGTCCGAGGCGTCCCCATTTTCAAAGAGTTGCGGGACGACTTCCTGGTACGATTGGCGTCAATTATGGATGAGCTTTCGTTCCCGGCAAATCATACAATCTTTACCGAAGGGCAGGAGGGGCGATCGCTCTACATTGTGGTTTCAGGCCGAGTCCGCGTCCACATTGGCAATCAAGAGATCGTTCAGCTTGACCGGGGCGCCTGCTTTGGTGAAATGTCTCTATTTGATGCCGAACCCCGCTCTGCCTCCGTGACCACAATAGAACCCTGTGACTGTTTAATGCTGACTCAGCAACAACTCTACGAAGCAATCGATGAAACCCCCGGTATTGCTGTTAATATCATTCGCCTCCTCTCCCGGCGCATCCGTGAACTGAACCAGAAAATGAATGCCATGCGAGCAGAAAATCAGGTGCAGATGCTTCAACCGCCCACTCAGCCCCCACGCTATAGACCTGCTAAGTTGCGGTGAGGAAGATCCTTGAGTGGTTCTCCTAGCTTGCCAGTGAAAGAGTCGCTTATGCGACTCTTTCATCTAAAACAAAATCCCCGGAATATTGATTTTGTTTTGGTGACAAGCGTCGTATCACCAAACTCTCAGGAGAGCCCCTTGAGTAAAGACCTTTGGTTGGGATAGGGATGGGGAATGGGGAGATAGGGAGGAGGCAACGGCGGGGAAGATGGGCAGGTAAGAAAGAACCCCTAATTTGAGCGGTAGAAGGAACTTTAGATACTCTCTATCGTCGTGTTGAATCTGGTTACAGAAAAGAGTAGACCTAACAAGGTAATGATGAGCGGCGCTAGCAGCCATCATTAACGACTCAAAAATCATTACAATTTGGGCACTACCCAGAAAAGATAGGGTTTCCTGAAAGAAGGACCAGATTTATTGGTAGCATTTGAAACAACAAAAGGAATTTGTATGAAAGCTCCTAAATCGCTTGGGCTGTTGATTGTCAGTACTGCCCTGATGATGGCTGTTTCTTCAATACCCGCGATCGCGCAACAGCGAGTTTGCGTTGAGTCAGAACAGGATGGCAGAATTGTATGTGGCCGACGGGTCAACAGCGATCGCGACAATCCGTATGACCGCTATGATCCTTATGACCGCTATGATCAAAGGGATTCCAACCGCTGCTTCAACCTGGATGAACAGTTTTACCTGACTGCTTATCCAGATGTTGCCGATGCCATCAGGCGTAGGAAGATCCGTAGTGCCTGTGATCATTATCTAAAATTTGGCCGCTACGAAGGACGATTCCCGGCGTTCAACGAAGCCAGCTACCTCTCAAAAAATCCCGATGTTGCTGATGCAGTCAGACGCCGCAAGGTTCGCAGTGCCTATGAACACTGGCAAAAATTTGGGCGCTACGAGAATCGTCAGCTTTAGTTGAGAATAGCTCCTGACACCTGTCATCTGCGACATCATCTTATGCACACCTGGCATTGGCGTCACTGGAATGGTCTGCCCTACCTGACCTGTAGCTTGCTAGAACCCTGGAAACATGGGTTTTTCACACAGCAGTTTTGGTCCCAACCGCCCACCAAGCTAACGGAAATTCTGCATCCTGCGGCTCAGGCTTACCGGGTAAAACAGGTGCACGGTAATACGGTGCTGGTACCTTCTGAAGTAGAAGCGATGGCAGCCTTACCAGGGAATTTGCCTCCTGTCGAGGAGCCCCCTCCAGCAGATGGGCTGGTGACGGAACAGTCAGAACAGGCGGTGTGGGTCTGTAGTGCAGACTGTACACCCACATTGATTGGAGACTTGGTAACGGGACGTGTGGCAGCGGTCCATGCTGGCTGGCGGGGGACGGCGATGAAGATTGTGCCAGAAGCGATCGCCCGTCTCCAGTCGCAGGGTAGTCAGCTTCAGGATTTACGGATTGCTCTGGGTCCGGCAATTACAGGCGAGGTTTACCAGGTTTCGGAACAAGTAGCAGCCCAAGTTGGAGCAACCGTTGTTCCAACGAATCCAGACAATATGGATGAAACCCTGGAAGCCTTACGCCAACTTCCTAACTCGCCTGTATTGGATGACCCCGAACCGGGACAGGTACGATTGGATGTACGGCGGATTAATGCTTTGCAACTAGAGCAGTTAGGTATTAGTGCCGAGCAAATTGCGATCGCTCCTTTCTGCACCTACCAGGATCCAGACCATTTCTTTTCTTACCGCCGCAGCCGCCAAAAGAAAGCTCAATGGTCAGGAATTGTGAGCAAATAAAAGCAGTAGTCCTTTGCTCCCCCCTTATCGTCACCCCTTACACCTCTCTCCTCACCCTACTTCAGATAGTACACATCACTAGCAGCCCGATGGATCAGGGAATGGCGGTAGACGAGGGCCTGTAAATCATCTGCGTAGCCACCACCAATCACACAAGCAACAGGAACCCCTTGAGAGAGGCAAGTACTGAGCACTTGCATTTCACGCAGGAAGAGTCCGGTATCAGTAAGGGCAAGTTTGCCTAGGCGATCGCCAACATGGGGATCGACTCCGGCGTCATAGAACACCAGGTCAGGCCGCACCTGCGATAACAAATCGGGTAAATAAGAGGCTAACGTTTGCAGATATTCCTCGTCTTCCATACCTTCCGGTAGAGCAATATCCAGGTCACTTTTTTGCTTGGTACCAGGGAAGTTACCCTCGCAGTGCATAGAAAAGGTAAACACGCGTGGGTCATCTTGAAAAATGTGAGCGGTGCCATCACCCTGGTGTACATCCAGATCCACAATCAGAATCGTTTGCACAAGTCCCTGCTGAAGTAAAAGACGGGACGCGATCGCTATATCATTAAAAATACAAAACCCTGAACCGTAATCTGGGAATGCATGATGAGTTCCACCAGCGGTGTTGCAGGCCAGCCCACACTCTAATGCCAATTTTGCGGTAAGAATCGTTCCTCCTACCGCAACACAGGTACGATTCACGAGTGCCGGACTCCAGGGAAGCCCAATCCGCCGTTGCGCTTTGGAATCCAGCGTTCCCTCACAGTATGCCTGTACGTATTCGGCAGTATGCACCAGTTCAATCCACTCCTGAGACGGACTCCGGCCTGTGAAATTGACTGGGAACCGCCACCTCATCTGCCAGCAGCATTTCATAAAGCATCTGAAATTTCAGCATTGGAAAACGATGCCCTTGAGGGAGGGGCGCGACATAGTCCGAGTGATAAACAAACGGCAACTCCATATTGTTCTGCTCCGTCTGTCGATGGGGTTAATTGGTCGCCCCAATCTGATTGTTCAGGTCTCAGTAAACCTGCTGAAACAGTAGTGCGGTTTTCACGTCTCTAGAAATGGGCACCGAGAACACCAGCGGAAATGTCGAACTCAGCTAGCTGAGGTTGCTCAAATGGTTGCAAAACTCCTACAGCGTAGACTGGCCCTTTTACTGGCTGCAACAATGTGGGGGGGAGGAGCGTTTTTGTTTCCTGTTGCGGTCAGTGCTGAAACACCCCTAACGCGGGCAGTCGTTGAATCAATGCGAAACACCGTTCGGCTGTTACTGCGGAACCAGACCTCTCGCCCTGCTAAAGTTCGAGACGCCCTGACTCCTGGCGATGCCTTGTCTACGGCTCGATTGTCCGTGGCAGAGTTGCGATTCAATGACGGTTCTCTGGCAAGGGTAGGCGAGCAGGCATTGTTTCAGTTCTTGCCCAATACTCGCACCTTTCGGTTAAACACCGGTACCGTACTGCTGCTGATCCCACCAGGCCGGGGACGGACGCGGTTACAAACTCCCAATGCGATCGCTGGAATTCGTGGCTCCGCCCTGTTTGTCCGCTATATGCCTGAAACAGATACTACATTGATTGGGGCACTAACGACTAGCGGAATTGAGGTCAATAATCGCGATGGCAGTCAAGTTCAACCCCTGGTTGCAGGGCAGATAGCTGTCATTGTTCAAAATCGGATTGAGCGAGTTTATCGCTTCGACCTCCGAACATTTTACGAAACCAGTGATTTAGTGAAGGGGCTGAATTTATCCCAGCAGCAGCCAGCAGAGACAACCGATCCGGCGATCGCCCTGGTTCAAGCAGAAACCGCTGCCGCTGTTAACGCTCAGGAACCCATTTCCAACTCTAATGCGCTTCAGAAGCCTACATCTTTAAAGACGCCGGATAGAACTGTTGACCCTGCTACAGAAGCAACCTCTGTTCCATCCCTTACGAATTCACCCGTGTCTTCACCGCCCAACCCCAAAGACCTTACCATTTTGCAGCCTGCGACAGTTTCTAGACCTTCAATCTTTCCACAATCCCTTGCCATTCCTCCTGGACAAACAGGAACCACTCCAGGACTTTCGAGCAATACCCCTGGACAGGGAGGCAGTGGCCCACCAGGACAAACAGGAACCGCTCCAGGGCTTTCGGGCAATCCTCCGGGACGGGGAGGCAGTGGCCCACCAGGGCTAACTAAAACGGCCCCTGGTCTTGCAGGTACAAATCCAGGGCAATCCAGATAATCTCAGTTCAGCAGGCGTCGAATGGGAGCCATTCCCATTCAGAAAAAGTTGCCGCCTGACCGTAGGGATGGTTCTGTTCATCAATGACATTCCAGAGCACCACGTTTTGAATCAAAAATCGACGTCCTGTTTTGGAGATGCGAATGCCCTGGTAGTCGTCAATGTATCCTTTGGCTTTGGCCTGGGCAAGCAAGCGATCGCGCTCCGGCTGAGCAATTGGTTCAGCGGTTAGCCGAGAAGGAGTCTGGGTAAACTGATCCCAATCCATTTCCCAAAGTTGCAACGCTTTGTGGTTGCCGTAGTTAAGAATCGGGTCTGCCTCAGTCCCATGGGATACTACAACAAATGGAGCTTCAAATAAGGCATGGGCTATTTCTTCTGGGGAGGCTGCGAGCGGCAGGAGCGATCGCCCGGTCCAATGAACAAAACTTTGTATCAGGCGTTGACTGTGCTGGATGACTGTCGGATCCTTCCAGGGAGAGAGTTCCACTAATACCATTTCCGTTTCTATCGTTGCCTTAATATAGCTGCCGCCAGGTTGCTTGGGACATTGACTTTAAGAGGGTGTGGAGGCTTTGCCTGCAACTGGCATTTCCTCAGAGGGATGAACGACTTCAAGAAAAACATTATGATATAAATATTCAGATTTCTTCATAATTCCCGTGACTGTACTACTTACTCAACCTCTGCCCATCGTTGAAAAGCTGGATTGGAGTTGGAAAGGTTACTCCATTCAATACACTGTTCTTGGTACTGGCAAACCCCTGCTAATGGTGCATGGGTTTGGTGCGTCGTTAGGGCACTGGCGTAAAAATATTCCAGTTTTGGCAGCAGGAGGGTATCGAGTATTTGCGATCGACCTGCTGGGTTTCGGAGGTTCCGATAAACCTGCCATTGATTACAACCTGGAACTTTGGGAAGAACTATTGTTTGACTTCTGGAAAGCCCATATCCAGGAACCAACCGTTTTCGTCGGCAACTCGATCGGAGGTTTGCTGTGTTTAATGATGCTGGCAAACCATCCTGAAACCGCTTCAGGCGGTGTATTGCTCAACAGTGCCGGAGGAATGAGCCACCGTCCCAATGAATTAAACATACCTCTCCGGTTAATCATGGCAGTCTTTACCTATCTTGTGAAGTCACCTCAATTTGGTCCACTTGTCTTCAACCAGATTCGCCAGAAGCATCGCATTCGCCGCACACTTGCTCAGGTTTATCGCAATCAGGAAGCCATCACCGATGAACTGGTTGATATGCTCTATGCACCCTCCTGTGACGAAGGTGCTCAAAAAGTGTTTGCCTCTGTGCTTACAGCTCCCCCTGGTCCCAGCCCAGCGGAGCTACTACCCAGAGTAAAGGTTCCACTGTTAGTCCTCTGGGGAGATGCTGACCCCTGGACACCCGTCACCGGGGCAAAAATCTACGAACAACTGGTCAACTCTCAGCCAGTCAAGGTTGTTGCGATTCCAGATACGGGCCATTGCCCCCACGACGATCGCCCAGACATTGTTAACCCCCTCATTCTGGAGTGGTTGGAAGAGTTGTTTAGCGCTAACAAAGCGATTAGTCTGACATCCCTGGAATAACCGCAGTGCTGGTTGGAGTGACCCAGCCCCCCTCTTTTTATCAGGAACGACTTCTAAAGGTTCATAATGGTGACCGATATTACCCGAAAATCGGGGGTATAAGTTCCCAGTTACCAGCACTATGCCAGATTTCGGCACGGCTAGAGCATAATCATAAGAAATTGATGAGGCAGGAGCTATCCCTTACATTGCCCCTGCATTTCGATTGAAGATTACTGCGATTGTCTTCAGAATAAGCTGCAAGTCATACATCAGGCTCCAGTTTTCCTGGTATTTCAAATCCAGGCGAACCACATCCTCAAAGTTCTTGACAGACGATCGCCCATTCACCTGCCACTCTCCAGTCATGCCGGGTTTGATGTCCAGGCGCTGCCATTGGGGAATCTCGTAGCGCTCTACCTCATCCGGTGTAGGAGGGCGGGTGCCTACCAGGCTCATCTCGCCCTTCAGCACGTTCCAGAATTGGGGGAGTTCATCCAGACTGGTTCGCCGGAGGAAACGCCCAACCCGGGTAATGCGAGGATCATTTGCGTTCTTGAAAATCGCTCCACAGGCCTGATTTTCAACCAGATGCTTCAGTTTTTCTGCATCCGTCACCATTGAGCGAAACTTCCACATCCGAAACCGCCTACCCATCCAGGAACAGCGTTCCTGCCCAAAAAAAATAGGCCCAGGGCTATCTAGCTTGATGGCAATGACGATTGGCACAAACAGAATTGCGGTAATCGTCAGTCCAACCAATGCCCCTAGAATGTCAATCAAGCGTTTAGTCCGAGATTTTACGGAGGGATGGGTGACAAATGGTAATTCCTGCAAAGGCGCTGATTTAGATTGGCGCGATCGTCTTAGCTTCTGCCCTTTCTGCTCAATCTCAAACAGCCGCCCTAGGTCTGCCAGCGACAGGATTGACATCACTTGGGGAGAAACATTGCGCAGAACCAGTCTGATCCCTCGCTTTTGAGCAATCTTCCAGCAGCCAACTAATGCTCCAATACCGCTGCTGTCCATGAAGTTAGTTTTGCTGAAGTCAAATACAAATGTGGTCAGGTCAGGATTATCCTCACAGGTTTTCTGAAACTCTTGTTTGAAGCCAACTGCCTGAATCACGGTAAAGGAGGCAGGCAAAGGAATCAAGCACTCAGGGGCCGGGAGAATTGCTTGATTACTGATTTCTTCAAATTTAGTCACAACACTCTAACCAGCTCGGCAAATGGACATTCTAAAACCATCAATCACCCTGGTTGTCTGCCATATGCACCCGAATTATAGCGATCCTGTTTGGATTGTGGAAGGATTTCCTGTCAGGGAAAGACTTTCACAACTCCGATTTTTCACTAACAATTTAGAACAGCTATGTAAAGTTCAGGAGATAGAGCCCAGATTTCACAGAGATCTTTAAAGAACCAACCATCTAAGTAAACAGCAAGGCTGCTGATACGGCCTCAGTTAAATTACTGTGTCCATTCTGCATGATGCTTCCTGAAACCGAAATGTACTTTACAGAAGCATCGTAAACACCAAGTTCACTTTACAGAAATTGAAAAAAAGAGTGGGATCTCTAACGCCCTCTTTTTTGAACCCTTTCTTACTTCTTCCTGTCTTACTTCCATAGAGAGGTATCAAAATGGATGGAGTGAGTTTCCCAGGTGTTATCTGTGGCAATTGAATCGCAGGAGCCCCCGGAGCAAAATCGGCAGATTTCTGCCAAAGAATCAGACCAGGATCTGGTTCAGCAATGTCTTCAGGGAGACTCTCAGTGCTTCCGGTTGCTCTACCGCCGCCATCAAAAACGGGTAAGGTCAATTCTCTATCAACTCTGTGACACCTCGATGCTGGATGATGTGGTGCAGGAAGTTTTTCTGAGGGCCTGGAAGGGTTTGCCTAAGTTTCGGCAATCATCTCAGTTTTCGACCTGGCTTTATCGAATCGCCTGGAATGTGGCATCTGACTACCGCCAGGCGGCTGCCCAGGGGCGCACCCGATTGCAAGTGATCACTCAACATGCCTCAACCCAGCAGGATGCTGCAGATGTGATGCATCTGCACTATCAGGATCTGGTGAAGCGGGGGCTAGCCAATCTCAGCTTTGATCACCGTACAATCCTGGTCTTGCATGATCTGGAGGAAATTCCTCAAAAAGAGGTTGCTGAAATCCTGGGAATTCCAGTGGGAACTGTAAAGTCTCGTCTGTTTCATGCCCGTGCTGCGATGCGTCAGTTTTTTCAGAAGGAAGGAGTTCAATTATGACTCGACCCTTAACCCCACCTCCTGATAATGACCAGGAACTGGTCAACTTTTTGCAACAGCATCGCCCACAGCCGCCCGTAGCCGCGCCTGATTTGGAGGAGCGAATTATGGGGGCAATTGAGCAGCCAGAGCAGCGTCAGGTTCGGCGGCAGCGGTGGTATCGATCGCCCTGGCTACCTACCACGATCGCAGCCAGCCTCATTGCGGGGGTGTTGGGCTATCGGACAATTGCTCCCTCCAGACCTACTCCTGCCCAATTGGAAGCCCTGGAAGCGTTTATTGAAACCACCTGGGAAGCCTCAGTCAATGATGACGCTGAAGACGAATGGTCCATCTTGAGAAGCCAGAAATCCCAGACGAGTCTGGTTGCCAATTTTTCTGACTCTCCATCTTCCGTTTCTAATTTCCCACTGCCTGATAGGAGGTAGATCTATGTTCCCTCGTCGGATTGCGGCGATCGCGGCTGCTATTGTCGTTCTGGGAGGTGCGATCGCGATCGCCAGCCCAGGGGTTTTGTTCCCTAACCCTATTGCCCAAGTTTCAAAAGAATTCAGGGAACGGTCAAAAGAAGACTGGCTCAGGGATCTGAACTTGACACCAGCCCAACTTCAAAAGATCGAAGCGATCCGCAACCGCTATAAAAACGACCTGACTCAGCAACGGCAGGCAGTACAGCAAGCCCAAAAAGAACTCCGAGCAATGCTGGCAGGAGATACCCCTGCGGACCAAGTTCGGCAAAAATACAACGAAGTGAGAACGTTGAAACAGCAGCTTGCAAATAGCCGGTTCAACAGCTTGCTGGAAACTCGAGAGGTGTTAAACCTCGACCAGCGCAAGAAGTTTGCTGAGCGCATGCGGCATCAACGGAGAGAATTCCGAGAGCGGTTCAAAGATCGGATGGAATAGTTATAGGCCATTCCGTTCTCGACCATAGGCTTGCCATGCCAGGTCTACTAAACCATTCACAATTGCGGCGGCTACTACCGCACTTCCCTTCCGGCCCTCAATTCGAATATGGGGCACCAGCGAATCTGCCAACCGCTCTTTGGCAACTTCTACATCAACAAATCCAGAAGGCGTTCCAATTACCAGAGCCGGTCGAATCTCTTCTGCTTCAATCAGTTCTACCAGGGAAGTCAGAGCAGTCTGCGCCTGACCAATCACGAAAATTCCCTCAGGGTAACGTCGGGCCAGGGTTTCGATGCCCCAGGCTGCCCGCGTTTTCTCTTTTTGTGGGCGGGTCAGCGCATCCATACTGCAATAAACTGGGTTCGCAAACGTATTTTGAATATTGGTAGTAATACCAACCTGGACCATTGGTACATCAACCACAATCGTACCGCGGGCGGCTAAGGCGGCTGCACCAGACTGGAGCGCCAATTCTGAGAAGCGAATGAGGGATTTGTACTCAAAGTCAGCGGTGGAATAGATGACCCGACGAACGATTTCATACTCAGCCGGAGAAAAGACATGATCTCCGATTTCCCGGTCAATAATTGCTAGACTTTGAGCATCCGATGCATGCCATTCCATTTCACCTGCTCCCTGGGCGTTGCTGATTCTTGTTATGAATTGGGGTTGTGTGGGGTTGAAGCCTTCAATTTACAGGGCTATTCAGCACCGCCAACCCCTACCATCCGCTAACACAAGAATACGCGATCAATAATAACCCTAGGCTTCAGGAGCAGAGGGACGACCCACAACGGGTGATAGGTAAGCAACCAGTGCCCCAATTAAAAATCCGGAAAAGTTGCGGAATAAGGGTAGCCAGTCCGTTGTTCGAGAGACTACGGGACCAATGCCGAAGGCAATAAAGAGAATTCCCCACAAAGGTGAAAAAATTAAGGCCCATTGCCAGGCAATGACCTCCCCTTCCTTACGAGGATGGGCCGCGAAACCACAAACAACACCACCAACAATAGAGGTAATCAGGGTCAGAATCCACTGTTCCCTTGGCAATCCTGGAACTACCTGACAGCCTCCCTGGCGCAGACAGGTTTGGATGGAATTTAGCGCTTCTAGAATGGACTGGTCTTCTCCATGCTCCCTGACAAAGAACTGATTGCCGAAGCGAGTTTGTAACTCAATCCAAAAAGTTCTGGGTAGCAGAGGATAGAGATCGTTTCCCACACTAAAATTCAGTAAATTTCCACCACGGGGATCGGCTACCAGCAGAACGCTGTGGTCATCCAGTCCCCAATAGTCCTTTACAGCCGTACCGGGAGTGCGCTCAAATTGGGTCAAAACTCTCAGTTTCCAGCCTGTCTCCTTTTCAAAATTCTCTAAATTTTTTGCCAGTTCTTCCTCTTGAGAACTGGTTAATGCCTTTGCCAAGTCAATTACGGGCGTTTGGGTTTTAGGAAGCAAATCCGGGTTGTTGTAGGCATAGGCTGCGGAGCCTGAAAATGGGCTGAGCCAGATCAGCACCAATAAAACAACGAAGATAACGGAAGTGAAGACTCTACAAGCGAAGAATCGACGGGAGAGGTGACTGGCGGAGAAGGAGAGATTAGACATACCAAATGCCAATGAAACGAACAGCTAAATGAGTATATGTAACTTATCTTTACACTTATTAATTTTAATCTAATAGTAAAAACCTGAACTTGTAACCGTCAATACTTGTCTTCATGCCACAGCGCCCCATTTATCTAGACTGTCATGCAACAACACCCGTTGACGAGCGGGTATTAGAGGCAATGCTGCCTTATTTCACTGAGCGGTTTGGTAATGCGGCCAGTATGGGCCATGTGTATGGGTGGGAAGCAGAGGCAGCGGTGAAGCAATCCAGGGAGATGCTGGCGATCGCAGTTCATGCTTCCCCAGAAGAAATCATTTTCACAAGCGGTGCCACCGAGGCAAATAATCTGGCAATTAAGGGGGTGGCCGAAGCCAATTTTCAGCGAGGACGTCACATTATTACGGTTGTAACAGAGCATAATGCTGTCCTGGATCCCTGCCGCTACTTGCAATCCCTGGGTTTTGATGTGACGTTTCTGCCTGTTCAGGGGGATGGATTGATCAATCTGGCCGATCTGGAGCGGGCGTTTCGACCTGACACAATTTTGGTTTCGGTCATGGCTGCCAACAATGAAATTGGTGTCCTCCAACCGTTATCAGCAATAGGAGCCATGTGTCGGGAACATCAGGTTCTCTTTCATACTGATGCGGCGCAGGCGATCGCCAAAGTTCCCCTGGACGTTGAAGCGATGAACATCGATCTGATGTCTCTCACAGCTCACAAAGTTTACGGTCCTAAGGGAATTGGGGCACTCTTTGTGCGCCGCCGCAATCCCAGGGTTCACCTGACTCCCCAACTGCATGGAGGCGGACATGAGCGGGGGTTGCGGTCTGGCACCCTCTACACTCCGCAAATCGTTGGTTTTGCCAAAGCCGTAGAACTGGCGATCGCGGAAATGCCCTCTGAAACCCGACGGTTGCTTCACCTGCGCGATCGCCTGTGGCAAACACTGAGCCAACTGGAGGACATTGAACTCAATGGTCATCCAACGCAGCGGTTGCCAGGAAACCTCAATATCAGTGTCTCAGGAGTGGATGGGCAGGCACTCCATCTGGGTTTACAGCCTGTTATGGCAGTTTCATCAGGAGCCGCCTGCACCTCTGCTAAAGTTGCCCCTTCCCATGTTCTTCAGGCATTGGGGCGTTCTGAAGAACTCGCTTATGCCTCGATTCGATTTGGCATTGGACGGTTTAATACCGCAGCAGAAATTGACCAGGCTGCCAAATGGACGATTGCAACGATTCAAGCCCTCCGACAGGCCAATCCTGAAGCCGTTAAGAATTCGGTGAGTCCACCGTATCCCGTTCAGTTCGAACCCACTTAGATTGAGGCTTCACCAGAAAAGCGAAGTATAGAGGAATTTTCCACAGGACGTATAAGGGAACAGAAAGGAGCGTTCGCAACGGTAAATCCTGTCTGGCAAACTTAGCCCAGGACAACAGGATTGCGGTCAGAATCAAAATTCCTTCTAAAACCGTGATGAAGATTGGAATTAGCGACCCCTCCAGCCATCCAGCGATTAAGGCGAGAATCATGGCCACTAACCAGAGGAGTACCAGCAGGGAAAGGGGAGGGACTGAAAGGTCAAGGGCGATCGCCACTAAATCAAGGCGTCGGGTCTGAATCGCAGCAGCAACAAGGCGAGGAACCTGGGTCAGAAGAGTTTGCAGATGACCATGCTCCCAGCGTGTTCTCTGGCTCTTGGCGGCATGAGCCTGCTGAGGCAGAACCCCCATCACCCTGGCCTCTGAACAAAGCATCGGTGGATGTCCAGCCAGTGCCAGATCTAGCCCCAGCTTCATATCCTCAACAATGTTGCCACTGGCAAGGGAGACTGTTTGAATCACAGCCCAAGGAAACGCCATCCCCGTTCCTGTGAGCAGGCAAGGAATCCCAAGACGATCCAGCCCAACCGGACGAACCCAATTTTTCACCGTAAAGGCCAGCAGCGAAACCGCTTCTTTCGCTCCTAGACTGGCGGGTCGAGTCATCAGATAGATAGCTTGAATCGGTCGTGTGTAAGTCATTGCCTGACGAGCAATTTTTTCAATCGTCCCCGATTCAACGGAGCAGTCTGCATCTACCACAATGACAACTTCTGGCGGATTAGCCTGGAGGGATTTTAGGCCAAAGTCGAGGGCATAACCCTTGCCCCGGCGTTCCTGGTCGAACCGTTCAACGACTCTCGCGCCCATTTCGCGTGCAATCGTAGCGGTGTCATCATCACAATTATCTGCAATCACGACCAACCGATCCTCAGGAGACAGTTGGGGTATCAGAGCCGCTAGGGTTGCACCAATTCCAGATGCCTCGTTATAGGCTGGAATTAGAATTGCAATACTGGGCCGAGGGCTCAGTTCCCGCTCCATTCGCCGATGGCCCAACATCGCTGCTGCACATTCAACAAAAAGAACCACAACTGGAACGAGTAATACCAGCGCGATCGCCTGCGAGATAACCCCAAGCAATACAGCCATTAATTCCTTCCTTGAAGAGTAATCGGCATGATCCGTAAAGGCATTTGTAAACGCCTCTAGGAACGGTCAATCACAGGTTCGGACAGGTATAGCGATAGTCATTGTGGTTAGAACGGGGGGCAGGGGTGAAACCCCTGACTGGGGGCGAAGCCCCCACTCCCTCTCTAATTCCAATGTCCTGACGCACCTGCGTAGAGCTATATAAGATCAAACAGCACTGCGAATAAAATCAGGCTATCAGTTGTCGGCTGTTAGTGGTTCTCCAGATAGCCTTCCATAATCTGCGATCGCTTCCAGGCAGGAAACGCCGCCCTTTCCATCCTTGCACCGATTTTCAAGTTAACTACTGCTTAGAAGTTGGTAGACCTGGTCTAAGAATGCCCAAATTTTCAAGGATGGTTGTTTGTTCTTGGTTCTGCTGATCGCGCTGGGCTTGAGCGTAGGAATCCTGAACACTCTTCGCACACTGGTTTGATACCAGACCTAACACCGGAAGATGGAAGCGATTTAGCTCCGACATCACCTGCGTCAGCGAGGCACGCTTAGTGCGCCCGATCCCAACTGTCATTAAGATTCCGTCAGCCTGGGCAGCCAGGAACTTAGCATCGGAAAACTCTGACAGGTCTGGGGTGTCATAGACAATCAAATCAAACTCAGACTGCATTTGCTGAGAAAGACTTTGCATCCTGGAAGTACCTAGGGCTCTGATTGAATCGACTGAAGGTTGACCCGCCGCCAGAATCGAAAGGTTCTTGTCCAGGGACGATCGCTGAAGCGCTTCATTCAGCGACACCTTGCCCAGAAAAATTTCACTCAATCCTGTGGAGTTCGACAGGCCCAGCAGGTTATGGAGATGGGGGGCCCGCAAATTGCCATCAACCAGCAAGACCTTTTGTCCCATAGAAGCAGCTGCCAGAGCCAGGTTTAAGGCGACTGTGGTTTTGCCATCACCTGAGCAGGCAGAACTAATAACTAGCGATCGCACCGATGACTCGGATCCCAGAAACCGAATGTTGGTGTAGAGGGAGTTGAAAGCTTTCGAGAACGTATCAGAGTTTCCAGCCAGAGGGTTCATGACTGGATTTGCCCCCTCTCTAAAGGGAACAGATCCCAGAAATGGCAGTTTCAAGGCTCCTTTGATATCTTCATCATCAAAGAAAATATCCTTCCGCTTGTCTCTCAAAAGAGCAGCCGCGAAACCAAGTACTAAACCTGCGATCGCTCCCAATCCCACGTTTCGAGCTGATTTAATCGGTTGCGGTTGCGGATTGCCCCTCTCATCCCGTGCGATGGTTGGTGGCGAGATCACTTCCCAGGGAACTTCCTTTTGGGCGGCTTCTATCCGTAAAGTTTCGCGCTGAGTCAAAAACTGATTTAGAGTTCGAGTAGCAATTTCTAACTGTTGCTGCAAGTCGTTATACTGCCGGGAAATAGCGGGGAATTGTCGCAGCCTTTGATCGAGAAAGGCTTCCGTTTGGGAGACCGCCTGATTACGAACCTGTAACTGTCGCACAGTGTTTCCGGCAGTAATATATTGCCGGATTAACTCAATCCGGGTTGGGTTCTGAAAAGCGAGTACCTTAGAACTTGCAGGGACATTAGAAGTTTCTCCCAGATTCTTCTGCGCCTCTTCATTCAAGAGTCGTTCAAGATTCTTCTGCTGATCTCGCAGTGCCAGTATGACTGGGCTTTCGTCGTTAAAGCGGGCTTTTTTAACTGCAATTTGAGCTTCAACGGTCTTTAATTGAGTGAGTAGAGCCTGATAGCGAGGGTTTTCACTTAAGGAAGAAGCTGCCAGTGCTTCTTCCGGAGTCAACCCTATCTGCCTCTGTAACATAGAATACAGAGTTTGCTGTTCTGCCAGGTCCCTTTGCGCCGCTGCTCGCGCAGCCCGCGTTTCCTGTAATTGATTAGAAAGAGTTGTCCCTTCCGCTGTTGGATCGACGATCCGATAACGCTGTTTCAGCGCCTGAATTTCGGCTTCCAGCCCATTAACCCGTTGTTGCAGACTGGGGAGCTGGTCTTCAATGAACTGGACGCCGCCTCCAATCCGAGTCTTCCGATACTCAAGGCTAAACTTCAAAAAGCCATCAGCAAGCTTTTGCAGGATGTACTGAACTCGCTGCGGGTCCGTACCTTCATAGGTAACCTCGATAATCTTTGCGGTGTCCAACAGGTTTGTTCCAGGACGCTGAACCACCAGATTGTTTCGCAGTAAGTCTCGCTGTAAAGAACCAGCGGTTACATCAGGATAACGGCTCTGGATTTCTCCTGCAATCTTGGAAAGAAGCTCTGGGCTTCGAAGCACCTGAAGCAGGGTAGGATAGTCTACCCGGTCTTCCTGGTTCTGGCGATCGCGAGAAATGGCAGAAGGGTCCGTAGAGCGAGCCTGGGAGTTAATGGGTTCCACCAGGATGCTGAAGCTGCCTTTGTAGCTGGGAGGGCCAAGGGTTGTCAAAGCTGCCGCGCCAGTGGTCGCCAGGGTAATAGCAGCAATTAAAAGAGCATTTCGACGGGCAACTCTCAACAGAGAGCCCAAATTCAGACCCTTCTGATTAGATGGTGCATCACCCAAGTCGTCTTCTAAGCCATTATTGAACCCCAACGATCTGTTGCGACTATTGAGTGACAAATCCTGGATACTTTCCTCGGCTCTCATATCAACCTCACGACTATCCTGCTGAATCTACCGATAGAGCACCCGAACCAGAAAATCCTCGGCCATCATTGGAAAATATTGATTAGGCCCAGAAGCCCCAGGAAAGGACCGACTGTGGTTCCTATAAAATCGGTGATTCCAGCGATCGCATTGCGATTTACGACAATAATGTCGTTATTGTACAGTGCTGGATTGTTCTGCTCACTCAGTCCCTGGGACAAGTCAACCTTAATTTCCCGTCTGGTCACGGTTCCATCCGAATTGAGCCGAATCAACTCCACATCATTCTTGGCTCGCCCCCGCTTGAACCCGCCAGCCGCCATAATTCCCTGGTTGAGAGTTGAACTTGGGCGGATTTGAACAGTTCCCGGTGTAACTACCTCACCAACCACATTTACTCTGATCGTTTCTGGGGAAAAGTTACTAATTGCAACCTGGGTCACCTCCGCAGGATCCAATTTCGTCGTTTTTGGGACGATGATAGTATCACCATCTCTCAAACTAATATCCTGGGACAGGGCTCCGGTCTGCAAAAAACTCCAGAGATCAACATTGATCAATTGCTCGGTGCCTGAAGGTTGAGGCCGCTTAATTTGGATCTGACGAACATTAGCAGATTGGGTAATTCCCCCAGCCGTTTGAATGGCCTTAATAATCGTAGGCCACTGGTTGGCGCCACCTCCATCGCCGCCACCTCCTGTGTTTCGCTGGTTGAGACTGGCTACAGTGGTTTCATTGCTAATAACGCTAATGATGTAGGAACCGGGGCGATTGACCTCCCCAATTACACCAATTTTCAATGGACGAGGAGCGAGTAAGCTGACAGTAATAACGGGATTGCGGATAAACCGACTGTATCTTGAAGCTAACTGCTCGGAGGCCTGCTTCAAGGTCAAGCCGCTTACTGAAACGCCACCAACCCAGGGTAAATTGATTGAGCCATCGGGTAAGACGGTGTAGCGTGGCTCTAGAACCAGTTCCTGCGTATCAAAGCTATCAACCCGAATCACATCCCCTGAACCCAGGGTGTAAGCCTGCTCCGCCAGATTGGCCCCTGCACTCTGAGTGGAGCTGATTGGTGGAGCTTCCGTTTGGGCGATCGCTGGAAAGGTTTGAGTTGCCCCAACAAAGGTAGCCAGCGTAAGCCCAGCAACAAATCGATTTGTTCCCTTAGTCATGAAATTCCCAATTAGCAGAAGTACGGTGCTCTAAATTCTCCATTGAACGTTGACCGAACTATAACTGATCCGACATTTGCCTTAACGCTGACCGCATGGATCACATCCCCAGCCTGCGAACATTGGATAAGCCAATAGCCCTCGCCTTAAAGCAGCCCGCTAAGAAGCGTCAGAGAGCTAGAGTGTCAGTTTAGGTCGTGCTCACAGTCGGCTAGCAGCATCTCTGTAGGCTAGTGATAGTTGCAATTATGAAACATTCGCGGATGAAGGCTCCATTCTCTAGCCCTTGACTTCATATAAGATTTACAAGTTTCCCAATGGGCAAGTTTCTATATAAAAGAATGAATAAAGATCCCTTTCCTCAATACCGTATTCATACTGGTTTCCCTCATATATTAGACTATGTAACACTTTTTGCGTCTACCTTATTTTCTGAAGAATTTATAATCGGACCATCGTTCGTAGAGGACTTTTAGCTTGTAGGAAAATAGCCTGTAGCTGGTTGCGTATTTTTTCTAATTCTTCTAAACCTTGATTATTTTAGCTACACTGATGTTCTAAAACAGTGATGTTCTAATACAGAGAAGGTTGGAGAAAGGGGTTGATCACCTCCACATTCACCGGCATCAGTCGTTCGTTTTCAAAAAGCTTGTATGACTCAGTGTATGCACCATGACTTCCCGCCCAGGTGATAGGCCACAATCAGCATATCTCCTTTTCACTGGCCACGGATGTAACTCCTGCTACTCAGTACAGATTTCATGAAAATTACTATTGTTCTTCCCCATGCTGATCTGAGCGGTGGAGTCAGGGTTGTAGCAACTTACGCGGAGCGTCTCCAAAGGCGGGGCCACGAAGTGTTTTTAGTTTCCAGGCCCTACAGGCAACCCAGCCTGTTTGAGCAAGCCAAATCCCTGCTAAAACGGCGAAGTCTTCTATCAATACCTGGATCTGCGGCTTCCCATCTGGATGGTTTAGACGTCAACCATCAAGTGATTGATCAATGTCGTCCAATCACTAATGCTGATGTGCCCGATGCTGATGTTGTGATCGCAACCTGGTGGGAAACAGCGGAATGGGTAACTAATTTGTCTCCATCGAAAGGAGCCAAAGTTTATTTTATTCAACACCATGAGACATTTGACTATTTACCCAAACAAAGAGTAGAGGCTACCTATCTCATGCCTCTACACAAAATCACTATCTCAAACTGGTTGTTAGATTTAATGAAATTCAAATACGGGGACTGCCATGTTTCCCTTGTACCCAACAGTGTTGATACGGAACGGTTTAACTCCCTTCCCCGGAGCAAACAATCTGTCCCAACGTTGGGGATGATGTATAACTCTGCTTATTGGAAGGGGACTGATATCGGCCTTAAAGCTTTTTCCCTGGCTAGCCAAACCTTACCAGAGTTGCGTTTGCTCGCTTTTGGGGCCGATTCACCAGTTGCTGCCTTACCTCTGCCTGAAGGATCTCAATATTTCCAGAGCCCTCCTCAGGATCAAATCAAGGACATTTACGCCAGTTGTGATGCCTGGCTATTTAGTAGTCGTTCAGAAGGTTTTGGCTTACCAATTCTGGAGGCAATGGCCTGCCGAACTCCTGTGATTGGAACGGCTGTTGGTGCAGCACCAGAACTGATTGCAAAAGGTGGGGGTATACTGGTGAAGCCAGAAGAACCTGCCAGTATGGCAGAGGCAATACTCCAGGTGTGTAGATTGTCCGATACGGAATGGCGGGCGATGTCTGATGCTGCCCATTCAACCGCAACGGATTACACCTGGGATGATGCTACAGACTTGTTTGAGGGTGCTTTGTATACCGCGATAGAACGCTCCCAGCGGGGAGATTGGCAGTAGACTTCGTGTCTGCTGAATCCTAAACTTAGGTGAAGTCGGGAACTATTTGTCCAGATAGCTTCTCTCAAGAAATGCCAGAACCGGGCGATCGCCAACCTCCTGAATCCCCTATTTCAGCATCTGTTGAGTAATCCTATGCCCCAGGCGAATGCACTTGCGAACGTCATCCTTCTGCTCTGGTTACCCACAGTAGTCTATATTTTTTCACGGTTTCCTGCGCAACGGGCGCTCATTATTAGTTTTTTGGGTGCCTGGCTATTTTTGCCGATGGCAAGCATGAAATTTCCGGGTATCCCAGACTATGAAAAGATGTCAGCGACAAGCTATGGAATTTTGTTGTCAACCATTATTTTTGACGTCGGTCGCTTTAGCTCCTTCAGATATAGCTGGATTGATGTGCCAATGACAGTTTGGTGCATTTGTCCCTTCTTCTCCTCAATGACGAATGGACTGGGGCCCTACGATGGATTTTCAGCAACTTTTAGCCAGGTTGTTACCTGGGGAATCCCCTATTTCTTAGGAAGAATTTATTTGAATAATCTGGCAGGACTCAGAAGCCTGGCGATCTGGACTTTCATTGGGGGCTTACTCTACATCCCCTTCTGTCTATTTGAAAGCCGCATGATGACCAGTGTTCATGAGTTGCTTTATGGCTTTAACCCCGGTGGTTTTCACATGTCGCTACGGCTTGGCGGTTACAGACCCACCGTTTTTATGAATCATGGTTTGATGGTGGGCATGTGGATGATGTCTGCTGCTTTGATGGGGGTTGTACTCTGGCAGACTGGCATTATTAAGAAAATTTGGGATATCCCAATTGGATTGTGGGTTGGGCTTTTGCTGATTACCTTTGTCTTAGTCCGATCTACTGGTTCTTACCTGCTATTTGGTATTGCGCTGATAATCCTCGTGGTAGCTAAGTATTTTCGTAATACCTGGCTAATCTGGGGCATTGTAATAGGAATGTGTATCTATCTCAATTTAGGTGCAACAGGGGAATTTCCACGAGCCCAAGTCACAAGTACTTTAGCTCAATTTTTTCCCGCAGAACGGGTACAGTCAGTTGATTTTAGATTTGAAAATGAGCAAATCCTCTCAGCAAGGGCACGCTTAAAGCCAGTATTTGGTTGGGGAGGTTTTGGCAGAAACCGAGTATTTGATGAATATGGTTCTGATATTTCGGTTACTGATAGTTTGTGGATTATTGCTTTTGGTATCTTTGGGACAGTTGGATTAGTCAGTATTTTCACAGCCCTGGTACTCCCCGTAGTGGTCTTCTGCATGCGGTACCCGGCTCGACTTTGGACTCATCCTGCGGTGGCACCAGCGGCAGCTCTGGCGGTTGCTCTGATGATGTACGCACTGGACTGTGTTCTCAATGCGATGGTTAATCCTGTTTTTGCGTTGACCTGTGGGGGACTGGCGGGAGTAGCGGTGGCACGTGGGAAGGAGCCTTTTCCTGCTAAAACAAAAGCTTTGGCTGGCAGACTTACATAACCTACTAGTTTAGCAGGTGGGCGTTGCCTGCCTTGCATACCCAAATAGCGGTCCTGAGGGGTTTTCAGTTGAGTTAGCCACACTTTGAAGGGCTAGAAGCTGGCTTTAAGGGGCTAGGGGCTGAAGTGTGGTTCATGCATTTGAAACTGACTGTAAATGATTCGTGAAATAAGAGGGCACTGTGAATAGGGATTTTGCGGGATCCCTTTTCACAGTCCAGATAGTAGACTTGTCGGGTAATAACGAAGAAAGCGGCTGAAACCCTTACAGTGCAAGGATTACAAAAATTCTGAGTTAAAATGACTGAAACCCTTGCTGGATAGGGCTTTCAAGGCTTTTTTGTCTTATTTTCAGACAACTCTAGTATAGCCATAGCCATCAGGCTGAGGACAGGGTGCAGGGGTGGAACCCCTGGCTGGGGGCTTCGCCCCCACACCCTCCTTAAACCCAGTGTCCTAAGCAACCTGGCGACAGCTATAACTCTATGGCTTGTCTAGGCCAAAGCTACGCTGCCTTAGCCCATTCAACTAGGGCAGCACTATGCTGGTCCAGATAGTACCTCTATGGTTTTCTAGTACTCTGTCAAATCAAATTGGACAGTTAGCGAATCCCTAGGAAGTTGATGGGGGTTAAATTTTGAGGGTCTGCGACCCGTCAAAATTTTCCTGGCGGAACACTAGGCTGAAGCTACGTCGGTGCGTTTAACGTAGACTGGGGATGCTTCTACCAGAACTGGCTTTTGGTCATTCCAGAATTGTTCGTTAGAGATGGACTGTGCCAGCAAGCGACGGTAGAGGTCACTTAGTCGAGCCGCTACGCTCATCCAGCTAAAGTTTTGCTGGACTCGAATGGGTGCTTGCCGTCTCAATTTCCTTGCCCACAGCTCGTCTGAGAGGATGCGATCGATTGCCTGAGCAAAGCTATTCTCATCCAGTGGAGGTACCAGCAATCCGGTTTCCTCTGGCACAACTGTAAATTTTAGTCCGCCAACGGCTGAGGCAACGACGGGGGTGCCACAGGCCATTGCTTCGATCGCCACCAGGCCAAAGGGCTCGTAGTGACTGGGAATGACGCAGACATCGGCAGCGGTGTAATACAGGGGTAGTAGATCGTGCCCCACTCGACCAACAAACAGGGTTTGGTCGGCCAATCCTACATCTTTGACAATCTTTTCGATCCGCTCGCGCTCCTGGCCATCGGTCAGGTCAGGGTCACTGCCACCAACGATGACCAGACGTAGAGAGGGATGGGGGTTAACAGCAGCGGTATGGAACCCATTAGATTGAAGCGACCCCTGGTTGAGTTGCTCGCTTCTGGCTTTTAGCTGAGCGCATGCCCGCACGAGGGTTTCAATGCCTTTGCGCGGATCAAACCGGCCTACGTAAAGGACAATTTCTTCATTTAACTTAAATCCTAGTTTCGCCCTGGCTTCGGCCTTTGGAATAGTGTGAAAGTTTTCGATGTCGGTACCGCAGGGAATAATTTCAATCTGTCCCTGTTGAGAGACCAGGGTACGAAGGGCTTCTTCTTCCTGAGGACTGGTTGCTACAACACAATTTGCCTGCTCCAGAATTTGTTTCTCGATCGCCAGTCGGGTATCGGCGATCGCAGGGCGAACATTCATAGTCTGATACTTGATCGCACCCAGGGAATGATAGGTGTGAACCAGCTGAATATTGCTCTGTTCCTTTAATTGCAAACCAACCCAGGCCGACATCCAATAGTTGGTGTGTACGAGCGGATAGTTCGCCCCTTCCTTGCTCTGAAACTTGCGGAAAGACTCAACAAACTCTGGCATATAGTCAAATAGTTGATCCCGCGGAATAAATTCCTGAGGGCCTGCCACTAAGCGAATCGTACGGCAGTGGGGCGAGTGCTGGACGATCGCCGGATCCTCTAAACGCGTTTTGCGGGTGAACATATCCACCTGCCAGCCTAACTTGGCCAGCGCCTCACCCACCCGACGGACATAGACATTTTGCCCACCAGCCTCTTCTTTACCAATTTCAGCAGCTGGGTCGCCATGGTCAGAGATGAGAGCGATCGCCTGCCGATTTGGAACGGCCCGGCGGGGCAAGACATAGGGGGATTTTGCCGAAGTTGAGACAGATGCTACTGATTTTGCGTTGTTAAAGTTTGTCATTTCCTTACCTCATAAAAAAGGTGGATACCCACGGCTCCACCTGTTTACCAATCGCGTTTACTAACTGAACCCACCAACTTGTGAGCCTGCCCGTTTTGGCTAAATCGTTCCGCAAGGATTTGCTGGTAAACCGCTTCGTAGCCATCCACCATCCGCTTAACACTGAAGTTTTGGATGATGTGTTCACGGCAGGTAAGGCGATCAATGTCTGCAACTTTGGCGATCGCATCTACACACTCTTCAATGCTGTGGCAAAGAAATCCAGTCTTACCATGAGCAATAATTTCAGACGTGGAGCCTAATTCCATCGCGATCACCGGGGTTCCAGTTGCCATTGACTCGGTCATCACCAGACCAAACGGCTCACGCCAGGTGATTGGAAACAGCGTAGCAACCGCATTTCCCATCAACTCACTCTTTTGCTGATGGTTCGCCTCGCCCAGGTAGATAATTTGCTTACCATCAATATGGGGCTGAACTTCTTTTGCAAAATATTCCCGATCAACTACGTCAACTTTTCCGGCCAACTTCAAGCACCAGCCTGCTCGCTTAGCAATTTCAATTGCCAAGTGCGGCCCTTTCTCTGGTGAAAGCCGCCCCAAGAAAGCCAGGTAAGGAGGGTTGCTGGGCTGAGGATAAAACAGATACCTGGAGGGATCGATACCGTTGTAGACCGTCGCCACGTAATTAAGCTTCAAATCTGGCTCACGCTGGGCATTGGAAATACTGACAAAAGCCTGCTTACTGGCATGGGCGTACATTTTCCTGTTGTCGCTGGTAAAAATGCCATGCAGGGTGTGGACGGTAGGTGTTTTGACTAAAGCAGCAAAGGGCAAGGCAGAATAGCCTACATGGGAATGGATAATGTCAAACTCGTCTGCCCGCTCATAGGCTCTAGACAGTTCCAGCATTTCGTAGATGCTGTACTCCTTCACCGTAGGGTCTAATCGAATAGCACGGGGGTAAACCGATTCCAGCCTGGCAAGGGTGATAGAGTCCCCTGATGCGAACAGCGTCACATCATGCCCCCGGCGTACGAGCTCGTCGGTGAGAAGCCCGACTACCAGTTCAATACCGCCGTATGCAGGAGGCGGAACACGCTCCCACAATGGGGCAATCTGAGCAATCCGCATAACAAACCTCCTAGATGTGAGACACCAGTAGAGCTATACCTCCCAATTCAGAATGCGCCTCCAGCAACTTGGACAGAAATTCCCTATGCGGAAATTTGTACAGATCGAAGAGGGCATTGTAACAGATGTTGGAACACAGTCAAGAATTTAAGAGAAATCTTACACTCTAGCAAAGGTGGAAACTTCTCCCTGGAGAGGTAGGGTTAACCGAACCTCTGTATTTTGCTTTTATGAGTAAATTAAAGGGTTGCTATATAGTCAAGTAGAGGTGGTAATAAGGAATACGCCTTGAAAACCGGGATTTACTTGATGGAAAGGCTTTTTTAAGGGCTTTGTACCCAGCCCTGAGAGGAGAATTTGCCGGTAAACTCCACAATTCATTTGTTTAATTTGTTGGCGTCTTGTATTCTGAAGACTTAATCGACCAGTTCTATATGATGAGCAACGCCTATCACCAAACTCTCAGGAGAGCCTTCAGGCCATCTTGGTTTTGAGGAATGGCAACAGTTGAATCAATCACTCGATAGTGATTTGTCGCTGAAGTTTCACAGGGTGGGTTAGCGATCGCTCCTCAAGCAAAGACTTTTTCCAAACAGTTACAATCTCCCCAGTACTCTGTCTGGAGCAATCTCTTTGCATGTGTCGTTTAATGGGTTACTGGGGTCCGGCTATCCGGCTTGATCGCCTGCTAATCAAACCCAAACATTCGCTTATGGTTCAGAGCTACCAACCCCGCGAAATGACTTCGGGGCTCTTAAATGCGGATGGGTTTGGCATTGGCTGGTACCATCCCCAGGTGACGACTGAACCCTTTACCTACAAAAATACCCTGCCCATCTGGAGTGATGTGAACCTGCCCAGCCTCAGCCGGTTTGTAGAATCGGGCTGTGTGCTGGCTAATGTGCGGAGTGCCACATCGGGGCAATCGGTGGATTTGAGCAATTGTCAGCCCTTTCAGCATCGTCTCATTTTAGGTATTCATAATGGCTTTATTGCTAATTTCCGTCAGACGCTGTATCGCTCAATCCGCGATCGCTTGAGTGATACGGCTTACCAGGCGATCGACGGTACTACTGACTCGGAGCATATCTTTGCCCTGGTTATTCATGAACTGGAGACTTTGCCAGAAATCCCTCTGGTTGAAGCTCTACACCGTGCCCTGACCACTCTCCGTAGCCTTGCCAATGAACAGGAGGTTAGTTTTTCTGCCAACCTCATTGTCAGCGACGGTAGTCAACTGGTCGCCTCCCGGTTTGCGGGGCGATCGGCAGTTCCCTCTCTCTACTGGTTACGAGATGATCCTCTTTTTCCGCAGTCCGTTTTAATTGTTTCTGAACCTCTATTTACCGGGAACTGGATTTCCTGCCCTGAACACAGTCTTCTTACCGTTGACCATGACCTCAATATCGAGACCTACCCAATCTGAGCAAATCAATGTGGCTTCCAGTCGTCAGAAGTCAGGAGCCAGAAACCAGGAGCCAGAAGGGGAAAGGCGAAGGGAATGGGGCGATCGCGAGCAGGATTCCGGCCATAACCCGTCTATCTCACGCCAACAGCTACGAGCGTGGATGCAACAGTGTCGTCAGTTGACCCTTGACCTGTTTGAGGGAGTTGACTACGACACGTTCAGCCGCCAGGCCCATCCCGACTTCAGCCCGATTGGCTGGCATCTGGGGCACATTGCCTATACAGAATCGCTCTGGCTCTTAGAGCACTGCGCTGGACAACCCTGCCAGTTTCCCCAATATCGCCGCCTCTATGCTGCTGATGGTCTGCCTAAATCAGAACGGGTCAACCTTCCTACTCTGGCAGAAACTCAGAAATACCTAACTACTATTAGAGAAGAGGTTTTCGCTTATCTAGAAGTTGCTCCACTTGAAGAACAAGAGCGTCTCTGGTGCTTTTTACTGCAACATGAAAGCCAGCATGCAGAGACAATTGCACTGGTGCTTGAGTTGATTTGGGGAAAGGGGACAGGTAATGGGCGACGGGCAACAGGTGCAAAAATCCAAAGGTCAGGAGCCCGGAGTCAGGAGCCGGAAGTCAGAGACCAGGAGCCAGGGGTTGAGAGCCAGGAGGGCAAAGAAGAAATCAAAAACTGGGGGGTAGGGGCCAGGGATGAAAACGTTCCATTCACTCAGAACTCAAAACTCAAAACTCCTCACTTCTCCACGTCTTCTGCTTCTGAAATGGTCTGTGTCCCTGCTGGAAATTTTGTTTGTGGCAGTGATTCGATTGATGCACTGGATAATGAGCGTCCGGCCCATTCCGTTTACCTAGAGACTTACTGGATTGACCCCTACCCTGTTACCTGTGGGCAGTTTCGGCTTTTTATGGAAGCGGGGGGATATCAGGATTGCCGCTGGTGGTCGCCGGAGGGATGGGCATGGCTTCAATTGGCTCAGGTCAGGCAGCCACTTTACTGGCAAAATGATCCCCGGTGGGAGGACCACCCGGTTTGTGGGGTTAGCTGGTATGAGGCGGATGCCTACGCCCGCTTTGCTGGGAAACGGCTCCCGACGGAACTGGAATGGGAAAAGGCTGCTCGCTGGAATCCGTTAACTGGGCAGAGTCAGACCTATCCCTGGGAAAGGGAAAAAGGGGAAGGCAAAGGGCAAAAGGGAAAAGGGGAAACTTTGCAGGGATGGGCGATCCCGGATGGAACCGCACCCTGTAATCACAGTCACCAGGTGGGGCACACCACTCCAGTTACCCGATACCTCGATGGCAAAAGCCCTTCTGGCTGTTATGACATGTTAGGCAATGTTTGGGAGTGGACAGCTTCCACCTTCGATCGCTACGAGGGTTTTGTGTATTTTCCCTACCGGGGATATTCTCAGACTTACTTTGATGGAAAGCATCGGGTTTTAAGAGGGGGCAGTTGGGCTACCCGCCCTTGGGCACTGCGCTGCTCCTTTCGGAACTGGTATCACCCCCATGTGCGAGAGATTCTGGCGGGGTTCCGGTGTGCGATTTCTGACAGCGCCTAAGATAGAGTCAATAACAATCGCTTACAGCTATGACAACCCTTCTCCCTTCTGCCCAGACCGGGCAGGTTTTTTACCCCAGTTCTGATGGTGAGCCTTTGGCAGAAACTTCTATCCATGTGGATGCCATTATTAGCCTGGTTGTTGCTCTGCGGCAGTATCTTGCTGGGGAGCAAGCGATCGTCCTGACAAATCAATTTCTTTACTATGCTCAAGGTTTCCCTAAGTTGCGGGTTGCCCCAGATGGAATGGTTATTTTTAACGTGACTCCAGGCCCACGGGATAACTACAAAATTTGGGAAGAGGGTCAGATTCCATCCGTCATCTTTGAAGTGACTTCCGAAGGCACAAAGGAACAGGATCAGGGATTTAAGAAAATCCTCTATGAACAGCTAGAAGTGCCTGAGTACTGGCTATTTGACCCCAAGGGAGAATGGATTCCAGAAAAGTTACGTGGCTACCGCCTGCGGGGCGAAGTCTATGAACCTATTACCGATGGCCGTAGCGAACCACTGAAGCTCAGGTTACAGGTGGAGGGAACCATAATTGGTTTTTATCGGGAAGACACTGGGGAGAAACTACTGGTTCCAGACGAGTTAGCGGAGGCATTGCGTCAGGAGATTGCTGCCCGCCAGAGTGCAGAGCAACGGGCCGAGCAGGAACGACAGCGGGCCGAGCAGGAACGACAGCGGGCCGAGCAGGAACGACAGCGGGCTGAGCAGGAACGACAGCGGGCCGAACAGGCAGAAACAGAAGTAGAGCGGTTGAAAGCTCGATTAAGAGCGGTGGGGCTTGATCCCGACACAGTCAACGGGGGGCAGAACGATTAGGGACCTTCAATGGACCAATCGAATGTTTTCTGAGGAAGAAACAACCTCCTTCAGACTCGAGCATTGCCCTTGCCTGGGTGAAAATTGATTGCATCGCTGGGTACATATAGCTGTCGCCAGGTTGCTTAGGACACTGGGTTTAAGGAGGGGTGTGGAGGCGCAGCCCCCAGCCAGGGGTTCCACCCCTGCACCCTGTCCTAAGCCTGGTGGCTATAGCTATACTTACAGCCATTTTTGGATGAATAAACCAGAGTCAAGATGGGAAGTGGGGAGTGGAAAGCTGAGAATTAGGAGTGGTGTGGTTTAATCAAGTGAAAATTGCTGTAAGGTCTGCAAATTTCCTTTTCTGTAATGACTCCGTGGATATTGAAAGATCGCGATCGCCTCTGGCGCTGGCTTACTCCCTACCTGTTTCTGCTGCCTGCTTTAGTGCTTCTGGGGTTGACGGTTTTCTATCCGGCAATTCAGGCTTTCTTTCTCAGCTTTACCCGATATGAGTATGATTTGACCCAACCTCCCCTATGGATTGGGTTCAAGAATTTTCAACGACTGCTGGTAGACCCGGTGTTCTGGCAGACTTTTCGAAATACCCTGTTGTATCTGGTCTGTGTCGTTCCAATTCTGGTGACGCTACCGTTGGGACTGGCAATTCTGGTGAATCAGAAGTTGCGGGGAATCCACTGGTTTCGAGTGGCTTACTACATTCCAGTGGTCATTTCAATGGTGGTTGCGGGCATTGCCTGGAAATGGCTCTATGCCGAAAATGGGTTACTGAACCAATTGCTGAGATTGATTGGTCTTTCGCAGGAGGGCATTCCCTGGCTAACCAGTCCTCAATGGGCCATTTTCAGCGTCATGGCCGTAACGGTGTGGAAAGGGCTGGGGTATTACATGGTGATTTATCTGGCAGGGCTACAGGCAATTCCGCTGGATTTGTATGAGGCGGCGGCGATCGATGGTTCCGATGGTATCAAGAAACATTGGGACATTACCGTCCCCCTGATGCGCCCTTACTTGCTACTGGTTGCCGTGATTTCAGCCATTTCTGCGACCAAGGTTTTTGAAGAAGTCTATATCATGACCCAGGGTGGACCGCGGAATAGTTCTAAAACCCTCGTTTACTACGTCTATGAACAGGCATTTCAAAACCTGGAGATGAGCTATGCCTGCACAATTGGGCTGGTAATGTTCCTGATCATTCTGGGACTTTCCGTGCTGCGATTAACCCTGGAACGAGCCACTGTGAAACCAGAAGGCCATGAGATCGAAATGGGACGATGATGAAATGTTTAGACAATATTTGGTATGTCTCAATCGCCTAACTTACAGGGGTTTTCAGTTGAGTTAACCACACTCTAAGAGGCTAGAAGCTGGCTTTGAGGGGCTAGAGGCCAGGGGCTATGTGGTTTATGCATTTGAAACTGGCTGTAATTAGCCAATCTGTCTGTTTTGGCGGCACCGTTAGAGGATGTCTTAAAAGTCCGGTTTCCAGTGATTTTGACGACAAAGTCGTCACTACAAACCTAAAAATATGGATGAATGGGGCTGTTTTTTAGGGTTTGTAGTGATGGCTTCAGCCATCTCCATCCTTTTCAGACACTCTCTTACCTTCTATAGTCAGGTGTTGCTGAAAAGCAGTGGAATCGAACGAGCATACAGCAGCCATTTCCTACTGAGATTAATAATGTCTCCAATGATGCTAACCAGAAAGTACCCTCCTGGGGAATGTAGGTTGATATTTCCTGTTGACAGGATAGAGGTGTTCTTAATTTCAGGTAATGACCCATGAATACCGAAACCGAAACCTACAACAAAGATGAATATAGCCACGAGGCTTATGACAAGTATTACAAACGTGCTTGTGAAGTGTGCGTCCCGATCGTGCTGAAAGTACCTGTCTACGTTGCTCCCATCGTTATCGAAAAAGAGCCTAAGTGCGTAGAAAAGAACGGATACTGAGAATCTATCCCATAGCCTCTGATGTGATGTAGGGTGGACAATGCCCACCCTACTACTACAGGTGTTCCCTACCACCCATTCGCTTTTGTCGGCTACCTGTTACCTGTCTGCTGTATAGTGCTCCATAACGACTCCAACAGTTGTTAATAAAACGCTAGTAAGCCCCTTAGCCCATATGGAGTAAGTAACAGCCTGTGAATCCTGTCCCCTATTCTCAAACTCAGCCTTCACTAAAATTCAAAATTATTCCCGTAACCACTGCCGCCGAGCAGGAAATGTTTTTAGATGTTCCAGGGGTTGTTTATGCCGGTGATCCCAACTGGGTTGCTCCCCTTCGCAGCGATGTGGCTAAACAATTTGAGCCAACTAACCCATTCTTTCAATACGGGAAGTTACAGCCTTTCATTGCAGTAAAGCAAGAGGAAAACGGGCAACAGCGGGGTTCTACTCCATCGGACAGAAACGGCAAGGGCAAACATTCTCCCCTTTTGGGTCGCATTGTTGCCGCCGTTAATCACCGCTTGATTGAGAAAGAAGGTCAGAAGGTGGGGTTGTTTGGGTTCTTTGAGAGTGTTGAAGACTTTGCAGTTGCCCAGGCATTATTCGACACCGCCTGCAAATGGCTGCGACAGCAGGGAATGACCACGGTGCGGGGGCCCATTGACCTCTCTACCCATAACAACTGTCTGTTTCTGGTTGATGGCTTTGACTCGCCACCGATGGTGATGATGCCGTATAATCCACCCTACTATCCTAAATTCATCGAACAGGATGGTTGGCAGAAGGCGAAAGATGCCTACGCCTATGATTTTCCCCTTGACAAACCCCTACCCCAGGAATTTGAGAAAGCCTATCGAATCGCTTGCAAATCAGGGGTGACCTTCCGCCCTATTCGAACCAAGGGAGAAGGGTTTGAGCAGGACTGTATCAGTCTCTATCACTTATTTACAACGGCGTTTGCCAATAACTGGAGTTCTACCCCCCGTACCCAGGAAGAATTTTTGGAAGAAGCCAGGTCTTTGCAGAGTCTGGTCGATCCGGATGTCTTTCCTATTGCCGAGTACAACGGAGAAATGGTCGGTTTTTGGATGGGCTTGCCGGACTACAACATTCCCCTCAAACGGGTCAATGGAAAGCTGGATTTATGGGGAATTCTAAAGTTTCTCTGGTTTCGCCGCCAGATTGACCAGGGTAGAGTGATTGCCATCTGTTCTCTCCCGGAATATCGTCGCAAGATGGTGCCTCTAGCACTGATTTATTTGGGCATGATGGGCGGCATCAAGAAAGGTAAACCCTATAAGCGGGCAGAGCTTTCCTGGGTTTATGAAGACAACTTCCCTTCCCGTAAGTTAATCGAAGCATCGGGTGGCAGGATTTATAAAACCTACCGGATCTATGAGAAGGGGCTTTAGGTTAACAGGGCTGGCTCGAAAAAATAGGGAGTGGGCAGTAGGGAGTGGGAGTGTCAGGTACCAGGGTTATGGACTGGGGGATAGGGACTAAGGAGCTACCAAGTAACAGTGAATAGCTGGTTGTTATTCAACGCCGTTATTGTGGCTGGTTGGGGAAGATGAAAGCATTAGTGACTGGAGCAAGCGGGTTTACAGGTTCTCATCTGGTCAGGCTGTTAGAGCAGCGGGGAGATAAGGTGGTTGGGCTGGTGCGGCAGTCCAGTAACCTCTCGCGGCTGGCGGGATGTAAAGCCGAGCTGGTTTATGGAGATATTTGCGATCGCACCGCTCTCAGAACAGCTATGATTGGCGTGGATACAGTCTTCCATACCGCTGCTTATGTGGAACTGGGGCTGGTCAACGAAGCCGAAATGGAACGGGTGAATGTACAGGGAACCCGCACGGTACTGGAGGCGGCAAGAGCAGCGGGGGTTTCCAGGATGGTGTATTGCAGCACAATTGGGGTTTTGGGAGACACCCAGGGAAAGGTAGTGGATGAAACCTTTCAGCGGCAACAGAAAGATTTTTCCTCGGTTTACGATCGCACAAAATACGAAGCCCAAACCCTTGTCGATCAGGCAGCGACAGAGGGTTTCCCTGTAGTCAGCGTTTTGCCTTCCGGCATCTTTGGGCCAGATGATCCCCACTTTGGCCCAGTCTTGCAGCAGTTTTTAAAAGGAGGGCTGAAGCTATGGGCCGGAGGAAGCCGGACCACGGGCATTGTTCATGTAGATGACCTGGCGATGGCCATGATCCTGGCGGCAGAGAAGGGTAAGCCAGGAGAATACTACATCATCTCGGCCGGAGAGATGACCACCCGCGAAATGTTTGAACTGCTGGGTCAGAAGTTGGGGATTCCCGCACCGGGAGAGGCTCCAGAATTGCTGGTGCGCTTGTTGGGCCGCATCCTCGACCCGCTTGGTCGATTATTGTCCTGGCAACCGCCCCTCAGTCGCGAACGGGTACACTACATCTACGATCGCTGCGTCCGAGTAGACGCTAGCAAAGCCCGAAGGGAACTGGGTTGGGAACCGCGATCGGCGGAAACCGTTATTCGAGATATGGGGGGGAGTTGTAGTCGTTAATGCTGTCCTGAAAGTTTGGTGATAAGCCTCGCTTATCACCGAAACAAAATCAATATTTCAGGGATTTTGCCTGAGATGAAAGAGTAGCATAAGCTACTCTTTCACGGGCAAACTGGGAGAATTGTCGATAATCAGGTACCCGAAGTCCAGGAGTTGATGTACTCCACTTGCTCAGGGGTAAGGGAGTCAATCTGAATGCCCATGGCTTGAAGCTTCAAGCGAGCAATTTCCTTATCAACTTCTACGGGGATAGAGTGAATACCTGGTTGCAGCTTGCCCTTGTTCTTCACAAGATATTCCGCGGCGAGGGCCTGATTTGCAAAGCTCATATCCATTACTGCGCTGGGGTGTCCTTCAGCCGCTGCCAGGTTCACCAGGCGGCCTTCACCCAGGACAATGATGGATTTGCCACTCTTGAGGCGGTATTGCTCAGTAAACCCACGCACTTCTTTGACTTCGGTTGCTTCGGCACCCAGAGCCTTCAGATCAATCTCAATATCGAAGTGACCAGAGTTGCAAACAATGGCTCCATCTTTCATCACAGCGAAGTGTTCGCCACGGATGACGTGCTTGTTTCCCGTCACGGTGACAAAAATATCACCCAGGGGAGCCGCTTCTGCCATCGGCATGACACGGAAACCATCCATCACGGCTTCGATCGCCTTCACCGGATCAATTTCAGTCACGATTACATTGGCACCCATGCCGCGGGCCCGTAGAGCCGTTCCCTTACCACACCAGCCGTAACCCGCTACTACCAATGTCTTGCCAGCCAGCAAGATATTGGTGGCGCGAATAATTCCATCCAGGGTGGATTGACCCGTTCCGTAGCGATTGTCAAAGAAGTGCTTGGTTTCTGCATCGTTAACGTTCATGGCAGGGAAGGTAAGTACCCCGGCTTTAAACATGGCTTGCAAGCGAACAATTCCAGTAGTGGTTTCTTCGGTGGTACCAATCAAGTCCGCCAGTTGAGATTGACGCTCTTTGACCAGAGTTGCCACCACGTCGCATCCATCATCAATAATCAGGTTGGGACGATGATCCAGGGCAATTTGCACATGCCGGTGGTAGGTTTCGTTATCTTCCCCTTTCTGGGCAAAGACTGGAATACCATAGTCAGCCACCAGGCTGGCGGCCACGTCGTCCTGGGTCGAAAGCGGGTTGCTGGCAATCAACAAAGAATCGGCTCCCCCATTTCTGAGGGCGATCGCCAGGTGAGCGGTTTCTGTAGTGACATGGCAACAAGCCACTAATCGAATTCCTGCCAGGGGCTTTTCTGCTGCAAAACGATCTTGAATTTGGCGCAGGACCGGCATTTCCCGCCCAGCCCATTCAATCCGCTGCTTGCCTTTTGGTGCAAGGGACAGATCCTTCACCTCATATTTCAATTCTTTTGGACGAACGGGAGTTACAGTCATGAACTTGATACCTCAAGAATGTTATCTGAACGAAAGACTACGAAGAGTCAGACCGAAATCGAGCACGAGAGTCACTAAGAAAGCCCGCAAATGCCTATAGAGAAATGGTTTGCAAATTCTGACATTCTCCTTTATGAAGGCACAGAAGCAAGAGCATCTAGACTAGGGTGTATCAACTTAATGAATTAAGTCAAGAGACTAAGCCATTTCGCCTTCAGTATTTTTACTGAATCTCTGGAAAATTTGAAACAATTAATAAGTTTTTATAAAATTCTTGCCACCTGAAAAAACTACTTGTGAGAAATTTTGAATTGCGATCGCCCACGCTCACATTCAAACGAACCTACCATAGCAAACTTTGATTGGGAGAAGTCGGGAGGAGGGGCTGGAGAGGAGGGGCTGGGGAGTAATATTGGGAACTTAGAACTCAAACCTCAGAACTCAAAACTCAAACCTCCTCCATTCCACCTGACCCATCCACCCATTTTGACGAAGCATCTGCGGAAAGTAAGAGTATGATGGGGCGCAGCAGGTAGTTCTGGGAGACTGGATGATTCCAGCAGAACCACCCAATTTTCCCTGGAGATAGCGACAATGGCTTGCGGTAACTCCCCCAATTTTTCGATTGGTTCAGTTTTGCTGGCAGTGAGTCTACATGGATTGGGATTGCAGGCGATTGTTCCGGCCAGATCAGAGGCCTCCGCTCCATCTCTCGGGGTTCTGGCCCAGGTTCCTGCTGCCAATCAAGCTACTCCGCTCTATTTACCGAAGGCTCCGCCCCATCGAGTTTCCCCCCTGCCCAACCAGCGGCAACAAATTGAGGAACGGGCAATCACTCCGGATTACCGCATCAGCACCTTGCAACCGGATAGTCGGGGAGGGCTTTGGGTTGGTTCCTGGCAGGGGCTTGCCCGTATTAATCCTAAAACTGGACATATTCTTTCTCGAATCAGCCTGCCCAATGCTACTGTTGGGGCACTGGCTCAAGACCGGGTGGGTCGCATCTGGGTTGGTTCCTATGAGGGATTGGTTCGGGTGGACCCACGCACGGGGTCGATTACAGCTCAGAATTTTTCCCTCCCCTCCAATCGTGTGCTGTCTTTGTTAATCGACAAACGAGGTTATCTCTGGGTTGGCACCGACAACGGTCTGGTTATGATTAGCCCGGATCAGGGGCTGATTATGACCACAGTGCAAAACCTGCCGGGTGTTAGCGCCAATGCCCTCAGCCTTGATGGCAAAGGCAACCTCTGGGTTGGTACACTCGATGGGCTGGTACAAATTAACACAGCCAGTGCTTTGGTAATGCGCCGAATTACTGGCTTACCAGGTACAACTGTTCAGGCGTTGACCTCTCGATCAGAAGCGATTCCTCAGGTTGCTCCGCCGGTTGTTGTACAGAAGCCACCAGCAAAAGCAGCACCTCGTCAAGCTTCCCAGCGTACCCGTGGCGGTTCTTCTAACGCTGCCAGCCAGCGCAAACCTGCTAAACCTCTAAAGCCAAAGCCACTTCCACCGATTATCAAAACTTATCTTTGGGTTGGTACACCAACCGGATTGGTTGAGGTAGATGCTGATACTGGACAGATCCTGCGAACTATTGATGCTCTAAATGGACGGAGCGTTACGGCTCTTCGGTTCGACCGAACAGATCGGCTCTGGGTTGGAACAGTGAATGGTTTGCTGCGACTGAATCCAGTCAATGGGCAGGTGGATGGCCGGATTGCGACGAATTTACCCTCCAGCCACATTATTGCCTTATTTCCAGATGTAGGTGGCAAACTGTGGGTGGGAACCAGCCAGGGTCTGGCCTGGGTCAGTATGCAAACCTTCCGGACGGGCATCCACAATACCTTTAGTCGTCGGTAAATCAGAGTGGGCAGAGAGTGGGGGGGAGGGTGTAGGGTGGAGGTAGAAACTGCTCACCCGCTTAAGTCCAATGACGATTACAACTCATCAACTTACCCACTGGAAGCAACAGGGGAGAACGATTGTAGCACTGACTGCGTGGGACTTTGCGATCGCCCAGATTCTGGATCAGGCAGGCGTCGATTTAATTCTGGTAGGAGATTCTCTGGCAATGGTTGCCCTGGGGCATCAAACTACCCTACCAGTCACGCTGGATGAAATGCTGCACCACGCCAAGGCTGTGCGACGGGGGGTACAACGAGCATTGCTGGTCTGCGATTTACCGTTTTTGAGCTATCAAGAGAACTCTCAACAGGCCATGCATTCCGCTGGAAGGGCCCTGAAAGAAGCCGGAATGCAGGCGGTTAAGCTGGAGGGGGGACATCCAGCTATGGTTGAAACGGTGGCTCAACTGGTGCAGGCAGGCATTCCTGTGATGGGACATGTCGGGCTGACCCCCCAATCTGTACATTGTCTGGGCTATCGGCAGCAGGGTAGTTCACCAGAAGCCGGAGAACGCATTTTGCAGCAGGCGATCGCCCTCGAGCAGGCAGGCGCGTTCTCGATTGTTTTAGAACATATTCCCAGCGACCTCGCCTGTCAGATTACGCAGAAACTCTCCATTCCAACCATTGGCATTGGAGCGGGACCCCACTGCGATGGACAGGTGCTGGTAACAGCTGATTTACTGGGGCTTTCTAATCGCCAGCCTCCCTTTGCAAAGGTTTACACCAACTTGCGTGAGACTATTACCCAGGCTGTGCAAACCTACGGAATGGAAGTGCGGGAGGGAACATTTCCGGCAATGTAATGGGGATTGGGGATGAGTCTTGAGTTTTGAGTTCTGATACCGATTTAAATTGTGAATTTGGCAGATCGATTAACGAAACCAGCGCTTGCAACTATTTCACAATCTAAGATCCAAAATCTAAAACGGTATGAGTTCTAAGTCCCCAATGTTGCTCCCCCGCCCCTGCTCCCCAGTTCCCAGTCCCCGCTCCCTGACTTCCCTACTTTTTGTGACGATATTTGTGACGATGTGAGTAGGTAGACATAAGTAATTGGAAGAAAGGGGAATGGGGGCGTTGCCCCCAGGCAGGGGGTTCACCCCCTCCACCCCCAAAGCTATCTTTAATAATTTTATTGCACCCATCTACTTACGCGTTCACGAGAGCTACCTACTAGCTAGCGAATCTTAGCTTCAAACGACTGGCAGAAATTTTGTAAACCCGCTTTGACTACATAAATTGCAATCGGGGTTGCCAGCTTAAGAGGTAGGGTGGTGTGCTCTGTCAATGAAAGGAGAGTATCGCCCGTCAGCCCCTGTTCCAGTTTCTCTTTGATTTCTGGCTGGCAAATCACATGCCGCCATCGTTTTGCCAGGCCTTCAATCCAGCGATCGCTGGTATCTGGCTGCTGCCCTACCTGAATCCCTAAGTTAATCGCGGCGTCTTCCAGATCTCCGTCACAGACTTCAATTTCATCCAGGGCCACCAGCGCATCGGGGTAATCTCCCAGAATTGCCCGGAACTGCTCAATTTCCTCTGAGGTAACTGTGATGGACATGACTGCCAGATCCACTGTAGGTAAGGCGATCCTAACATTACTTGTGCGATCGCTTCCTATGCTGAAAGCAAGCTCCTTCGCCTATTCTCCAAATCAAGTTTTAATCTGTTTTAGAAGAGGGTTGCGGGAAAGGGGGCACCGGGTCATAGCCTCCCGGATTGAAAGGATGACAGCGACAGATGCGCCCAACCGCTAACCAACTTCCCTTCAGCACGCCAAAGCGGTCGATCGCTTCCATTGCGTATTGAGAGCACGTTGGTTGAAAGCGGCAACTGGGAGGTAACAAGGGCGAAATTAGCACCCGGTAACTTTGAATTAGCCCAATGAAAAGGACTTTCATAAGTAGTGTTCCGTCAGGAAAATTTTGATGGGTAAAAACCCTCAAAATTTAACTCAAATCAAACCATTAAACTTTAATCACCTGTCAAATTTAGTTTGACAGACCAGTAGGTAGACATAATTAATTGGAAGAAAGGGGAGTGGGGGCGTTGCCCCAGGCAAGGGGTTTCACCCCCTCCACCCCCCAAAACCATCTTTAATTTAATTGCACCCAAATTTAATTGCACCCAGCTACTTATCTAATTGAGAGTTGTTCACCCCTTTAAGGGGAGTCTTCTTCATTCTATACTGGAGGTTCTGGCTAAAATTAGTAAGGAAATTTAGAGGAACTTGTAATGTCGCGTTATCGAGGTCCACGCCTCCGAATTGTGCGTCGTCTGGGAGATCTCCCTGGGCTGACTCGTAAAGCTCCTAGAAGGGCATACCCACCCGGTCAGCACGGCCAGGAACGGAAAAAACGTTCTGAGTATGCCGTTCGCCTGGAAGAAAAACAAAAGCTCCGCTTTAACTACGGTCTGACTGAACGACAATTGTTGCGCTACGTCCGCAAAGCTCGTCGGGCCTCTGGTTCTACTGGTCAGGCTCTATTGCAACTGCTGGAAATGCGCCTGGATAATACCGTTTTTCGGTTAGGGATGGCTCCCACAATTCCTGGTGCCCGCCAACTGGTGAACCACGGGCATGTGACGGTGAATGGCCGGGTAGTTGATATTCCCAGCTATCAGTGCCGTCCAGGCGATGTGATTGGTGTCAGAGATCGCGATCGCTCCCGTCAGATAGTTGAAACCAACCTGCAATATCCCGGTCTGGCAAACCTACCCAGCCACCTGGAATTTGATAAGAATAAGCTGGAAGGTAAGGTCAACGGTATTGTAGAGCGCGAGTGGGTAGCGCTTCAAATCAATGAACTGTTGGTGGTTGAATACTACTCCCGTCAGGCATAGGGTTCGAAAGTTTTTTGCTACCAATTTTTCCGCGGCATTCATTTTTCTAAACCCTCCTGGAACCGTCAGCCCAGGGGGGTTTTATTAGAGCTCCGCCCCCTGACCTGGTGAGGAATTACATGTCAGTTTCCCTCCCTTGTCTGTCTACAATCACCTGGTAGCTAATTGACAGGCCCAACCCTGTTCCCTGGCCGACGGGTTTGGTGGTGTAGAAAGGTTCAAAATAATCCCTGTTTCACAGTTTCAGTCATGCCGGGGCCATTGTCGGCGATCGCAATTCGGACGCGATCGTCTCCCAGGGTTTCGGTACGGATGCTGATAGTGGGAGGAAGGGAAGGGGGTGTGGGGTGAGATTTAGATTAGACTCGGAACTTTGGGTTCCAAATCCAAAGCCTTCTTCCAAGGCATCGATGGCATTGCTCAGAATGTTCATAAACACTTGATTCAGCTATCCGGGATAGCATTTTCACCCCTCACTTCCTCTTCCTGCCATCACCATCCCCCCTGCCGCGATCGCCGCGATCGCAGGGGCTGCCACTGGGACCCAACCCATTTGAGTAAAGAGGCCAAGGCACACGCCCCCCAAAAGCAATAACAGCAAGGTTCCGCCTGCTACCAGCAAGACGGGGCGGCGAATGAACCAGGCAACAACTGCGCCAGTTATTGCCCAGCTAAAGATCCACAACCCTTCAATGCCCTCATGCCAGAACCAGAAGAGCGATCGCCCCTGTAGCGCCGCGTCTAGAAACTGGCTCACCATCTGAGCATGGATCAGTACCCCTGCCATTCTGGGAACATCCTGGGTGGCAGAACTGTAAGGTGTGGAAAACAGATCCTTCTCAGTTGGGGCAGTCGTACCGATCAGCACCACTTTATCCCTGACCCACTCCGGTTTAACTTTTCCACTCAAGACCTCACCCAGACTGACTTGCCGAGCCACGTTTCTGCTACGGTACTTCAACAAAATCTGGTAGCCACGGGTATCGATCGCCTGATACCCCCCCGCATCCCTTTCCAGGGGTTTGAAAGTTGCTTGACCCAGTTGAGCCAGATTTTCATCTAGCGGACTGGGTTTCAGGGTTATTCCTTCCGCTGCCAGATAGTTCAACGCCAGTCGTAGAGAAAAAGAGTAGAAGTCTGTATCCTTCGATTTCAGATGGGCAAACATCAGATTCCGCCGCACAATATCGCCTGGGTCTAACGGAACGTCATTGAACCCAACTCGCGCTGGTGGCACTCCGGGGGGGGGTTACCGAATCTCCCAAATTGGTAATGGCAATCACGTTAGAAGCCTTTAATTCATTCAGCAAACTTTGATTGCCAGGCTCAATCGGCAGGTTGCGGAGCAAATCCAGCCCAATCGCCCTGGGTTGCAAAGACTTTAAGGTTTTAAGTGCCTGGGCAATCACTCCATCGGGCAGCGGAAACTGCTTTTGAGCCTGAATGTCTGCCTCGGTAATCCCGACAACCAGCAGGCGTGGGTCTGGACCCAAATCAGGGCTGACCTGCACCATGCGGTCAAAGACTGAGAGTTCTAAGGGTTGCAGCCAGCCTAGCTGACGGATTCCCAATACAAAGGCTGTGACGACGATGCTCGCGACGCCAACGGATACAGGCCACCGCGAAACTTTAGATCGGTCTTGTTTTCCAGAGAGAGTTACAGAAGCGTCCTCGAAGGTCTTAACGCCCAGGCGATCTATCTGGGTTTTAGGTACCTGAGTAGTATCAGTTAGGGTCTCGGTCCAAAGGTCAGTGGGTTCATCAGGGGGAACCTCCGTTGGCTGATCCAGTACAATCTCCGTCGGCGAATCCACGGCCTCTAAAACCTGCTCAGCAGATTGGTAACGCTGACTGAAGTGGTAACGGGTCATCCGGGTCAAAATTGCCGCCAGTTTGGGGCTCACTTCAACAGCATCCAGCCAGACAACTTCGCCCGTCTTGGGATGAGTAGGTAATTGAGCAGGCTGAAGTCCGGTCAGGGCATGAATTGCGGTCATCCCCAGGGCATAGAGGTCGCTGCTGTAGCGGGGCTTTCCCATCAGTTGCTCACTGGGGCCATAGCCCTGGGTACCAATACCAACCGTGAGATTGGTTTGCCCTGGCACGGTTGTAATCTGAGTTTGAATTTCCTTAACCGCTCCAAAGTCAATCAAAACGTATTTGCCATCCTGCTGACGCCGAATCAGGTTACTGGGCTTAATATCCCGATGAATGACCTGGTTCTGATGCACAAACTTCAGCACGTGCAGCACATCTCGCAGCATAGCAACAACGTCGGCTTCATCTAATCGCCCGATAGCGCTGAGTTCGTCGCTTAGAAGCTGACCCTCAATATATTCTTGTACCAGATAAAATTCTTGATTTTCTTCGAAGTCATCCAGCAGGGAGGGGATTTGGGAATGGCTACCGAGCTTTCTCAGCGTTTCCACTTCACTGGAAAACAAGCGACGAGCTATTTGGAGGAAATGTTCATCCTGCCGTGAAGGTTTGAACTGTTTAACTACGCAGCGGAGGCCCTCAGGGTGCTGGATATCTTCTGCAACATAGGTTTGCCCAAAACCACCGCTGCCCAGTACTCGGATAATTCTGTAGCGTCCATGGAGGAGGGTTCCCAGCATGCAAAGGGAGTCAGATAGGGCTAAGGAAGACGACTGCGATCGCCACCTGATAAAACTATGGGCGAATTCTCTATCGATTGTGGCACAAGGAATGAGTCTGCTTCAGAGATAAGTAGCGTTTCACCCATCTCAGGGCTGCTAGTCGGCGAAAGAGTTTAAGAACTTATTAAAGATAGAGGAATTCAGTATTTCTCTAGGTAATTTGAAAAGCGAGATACCTCCTAACTGCGTCTCTTGCCCCATTAGTCTTGCCGTTACCCGGTAGTCCAATGGGGTTTCTGTTTTTCAAGTGAGGGGCGAGGAGTAAGGGGAGATCTTCACGCTGCTGCCTGTTGCCCGTCGTCTATTACCTCAACCAAAACTTCCCTCCCCCCTCCCCCTCTGGCCTTTCGCCCTGAACTCAAAACTCAAAACTCAAAATTCATTCCCTCTCCCCCCTCTCCCGCGATCGCACCATCTCAATCGCAATTCTGCCGCTAAAGTCGGGAATAGGAGCGGCGAGTTTAGACAGGCGAACACAGACCCGCTGAACCGGGGGTGAATTGGAAGGGGAGTCTGGGTACAGAATGGCATGGGCGATCGCGGCTGTCATCCTTTCCAGGAGGGCGAATTTTGAAGTTTTGACGATGCGTTGAACGGTTTCAATCACAGCCCGATAGTCCAGGGTATCTTCCAGGCGATCGCTCCTGCTCGCGGCTGACAAATCTAGCTCTAGGGTCAGGTCAACCTCAAACCATTGCCCCAACACCTGTTCTTCTGGTAAAACACCTGTATAGCCGTAGCAGCGGATTCCACTGAGATGGATGCTGTCCATTGGAAACAAAACCTGGAAGGTTGTTTAGAGGTAAATTTCGCTAAGATGAGCTTAGGCAAATTTTGGAATTGACTTGACAGAGTGTATCCTATTCTGCAAGGCTAGTAATCGTCTAAATTTGCGGGTATAGCTCAGTGGTAGAGCGTCACCTTGCCAAGGTGAATGTCGCGCGTTCGAATCGCGTTACCCGCTTTGATAAAGTTCAGGTTCCTGATTGTTCAGGTGGGCTGAGTTGCTTTGCTGCGCCGTTCCTCAGAATTTATCCTCTCTTTTCGCCCTTCGCCTTTTCCCTCAGAGAGATACTAGTGCAGAGTTCAGTTTTTAGATGGGAGTGCTAATATTTCCTTAACAGCAAGCGATTTGAGCCATGGTTGCTCTCTTCGATTTGACTTCCTGCAAAGGTTCTGGTTTTGCCTGAGTATGCGACTCTACCGTTATGACCTACAAAATCTACCCCTGCAAGTGGTCTACCTAGTGTAAGTACTCGTTTGGTGGCTATTAGAAGTGAATATTGAATGAACCGGCACTTTTCTAGCTTGGATATCTGTGATGATCTTTGCCAGAAGTTTCAGTTCTACTGCCTGTGCAACCTCAAAAAGTTCACAAGATTGATTTAACCCAGGAGTATCCCTGCCCCTGTCGCCGCCGGGGGCGCTTAACTCAGATTGCTTTGACTGAGGCGTTTGGGTGCAGTCGCTGCCAGCAAATTTTTGTTGTGGAAGACAGCGGTCATGTCCTGGAGCAGCTTTCTACCAGCTATCCCTACAAGCGGGCATGGCGATGGAATGGTCATCAATGGAGTGTTGCTAATCCGGGGCTGGGTAGCAGCTACCTGCCGGTTGCGATGGGGATCCTCCTGATGATGTTAATTATTGGGCTTCCCCTGGCTCTGAGATCGCCGTCAAACTCTAATATCATTCTGTGGGCGATCGTGCTATTGCTTTTGGCATTGCTTCCGGCACTTATGGTCCTGCTTGCATACAGACGTTAGCCCGATGACACTTGATTCTTTTTGTCCATCGACTGATTCCATTGCTGCTGTTCAAAGTGCCTATCGAGCGTCGATTGAGATGGCAACGACGAAGGGGACAGTGCGTAGTCGGGCAGTGCAGGCAATAGCAAAGGCACTCAAGCGCCAGCAAGACGAAATTCTGGAGGCTAATACCCTGGATCTGGAAGCCAGTCGAGAAATGGCGGTTCCTGATCTGTTGCTGGAGTGGTTGAAGCTGACGCGGGAGCGAATTCAGTCTACGGTTCAACTGCTGGAACGGCTGAGTGAGTTACCCGATCCGATTGGGCGGGTAATGAATGCGATGCATCAGGTTGATCAGTGCCAAACTCACTCCCAACTGATGCCTCTGGGTGTGATTGCGCTTATTTACGAGGCTTTTCCTGAATTGGGAGCGATCGCTGCCGGGCTCTGTATTAAGACCGGAAACAGTCTGATTTTGAAGGGTGGCACTGAAGCCAGCAATTCTAATCTGGTGATTGCCCAGGCCATTCATTCGGCGATCGAGGATGTTGGGCTTCCCACGAATGCGTTCCAGCTTTTGTCATCCGACCAGGGAGCGTCTGTGCGGGATCTGATTACTCAAGACCAGTTTCTAAATCTGGTGATTCCCTACGGCCGTCCCAGCCTGGTGCAGCAGATTGTACGCCAGGCAACGGTACCCGTGCTGAAGTCGGCCATGGGCAACTGTTACCTCTACTGGTCTCCCTCTGGCAGCCTGGAAGCCGTGCGCTGGATTATTTTGGATAGCCATCAGAGTGAGCCTGATCCGGTGAATGCGATCGAAAAAGTCCTGATTCACCGTAACCAGAACCCCTCTTCGCTGACGATGCTACTGAACAGCCTGCGCGAGAAAGGGTTTGAAGTGCGGGGAGATGCTGAACTGGTGGCGGAGTTCCCGGATCTAAAGCGGGTAGAAGATGCGGAATGGAAACAGGCTTACCTGTCGAAGACGATCGCCTTCAAAGTAGTAGATAGCCTGGAGGGCGCGATCGCCTGGATTAATCTGCATAGTAGCGGTCACGCAGACTGCTTAGTGACTGAATCCTATCAGGAGAGCCGCCAGTTTGCCCTGGGCATTAACAGTGCCTCTGCCTACATCAACGCCTCTCCCCGCTTTAGCCGTAATCCTCAGCGCGGCAACTCCATTTTTCTCGGCATGTCTAGCCAAAAAGGTCACCGCCGCGGAATGATCAGTCTGGAGACCCTGACGACGATGAAACACATTATTCAGGGGACGGGGCAGTTTTGAGTTTTAGTCTTGATGGAGGTGACAAGGGACGGGCAACAGGCAATGTTCCACTCCTGTCGCCTGCCTCCTCACCTCTCACTAGCAACCAACAACTATCAATTCCCACTACCCTTCCTTCTCAATCAGCTTCACCTTGGTCGCCAGACCCAGGGTTTTGAGCAGTGAGATGGTCATCCAGGTCAGGTCAATTTCCCACCACTGCAGGCCGTGACGAGCGGAGTGCTGGAAGGCGTGGTGGTTATTGTGCCAGCCTTCGCCATAGGTCAGGAGCGCAACCCACCAGCAGTTGGTGGAGCGATCGCCTGCCTCCGCTTCGTAGGTGCGGTAGCCAAACATATGGGTGGCACTGTTAACCAACCAGGTGCAGTGGAAGACAGCCACAATCCGAACGAAAATCCCCCATACCACGAAGGGCCAGCCACCAAGAGCATAGAGTAAGACTCCCAGGGCGATTTGAATCGGAATGAAGTAGCTGTTTAGAAATTGATAGACAGGGTCACCGTTAATATCGCGAGTGAAGCGGGGAATTTCTTCTCGAATCGGAAGCTGGTAAAGCATCCAACCCATGTGACTCCACCAAAAGCCTTTGGTAGAGTCATGGGGGTCATTCGCTTGATCGGAATACAGGTGATGAATCCGGTGCATCCCAATCCATTCGATTGGTCCACCCTGGCAGGCAAGCGTTCCGCAAAAGACAAAAAAGTATTCTAAAAATTTGGGAACCTGAAAGCTACGGTGGGTAACCAGGCGGTGAAAGCCGAGCGTAATGCCCAAACCACCTGTAACCCAGTGCAGCAAAAGCATCAGACCAACAGCAGGCCAATTAAAGGTTCCTGGCAAAAATGCCGCCAGGGCACCGAGGTGAAGAACTGCCATGTAGGCAATAATGACCCAATCCGGTTTTAGTTTTTCAGAGGTTGCAACAGTCATTCATTTATCTCAATGTGGATTAGCGTGCCCAGTCTGCGCGAGAATAGACATCGCCCATTCTAGACAACTAGATGCTGGCACTGCCATGTAAATAACTGGAATATCTGAAATGTTAATGAGCATTTCAGCCCAAGAAGCAGCAATGGACAGCTTAAGTCTGATTAAAGAAGCAGAACAGGCACTATCCCAAATTTTTTCCCGGATTGACTCTCAGGTCAAGATAAATCTCAAACGAGTTCTAGATGCTTTGCGCCATCATCGGGTGGGGCCTCATCACTTTGCTGGAGTCAGCGGATACGGCCACGATGACCTTGGGCGACGGGTTTTAGACCAGGTGTTTGCCGAAGTGATGGGAGCCGAGGCCGCAGCGGTGCGCGTCCAGTTTGTTTCAGGTACCCATGCGATCGCCTGCGCCCTGTATGGCGTTCTGCGCCCTGGAGACGAGATGCTGGCCGTTGTCGGTGCCCCCTACGACACATTGGAAGAAGTCATTGGTATCCGGGGAGAAAATCAAGGATCTTTATCAGACTTTGGGATTACTTATCGTGAACTCCCCCTCACTGAAGTTGGCACCATTGACTGGTCTGCACTGGAAACGGCTGTTAAACCAGAAACCCGGCTGGTGCTAATTCAGCGCTCCTGTGGGTATTCCTGGCGTCCCAGCCTGGCGATCGCCGAGATTGAAAAAATTGTTCAGACTGTAAAGCGACGGAACCCTAACACTATCTGCTTTGTCGATAACTGCTACGGCGAGTTTATTGAAACTTTAGAACCGACTGCCGTTGGGGCAGACCTGATGGCAGGCTCGTTGATCAAAAATCCGGGCGGTACGATTGTGACTGCGGGTGGCTATGTTGCAGGGCAGGCAGACCTGGTAGAAGCGGCAACCTGCCGTCTCACGGCTCCCGGCATTGGCAGTTCCGGTGGAGCTACCTTTGACCAGAACCGGCTCCTGTTCCAGGGGCTATTTCTCGCCCCGCAGATGGTGGGTGAAGCGATGAAAGGCAATCATCTCATGGCCTACGTGTTTGACAGGCTCGGCTATCCAGTCAATCCGTTACCGCTGGCTCCCCGTAGAGATGTGATTCAGGCCATCCAGCTAGGCTCTCCCGATAAACTCATCGCTTTCTGTCGCGCGATCCAGAAATACTCGCCCATTGGTTCTTACCTGGACCCCATTCCTGCTGAAATGCCAGGTTATGAGAGCCAGTTGGTGATGGCGGGTGGAACATTCATTGATGGCAGTACCTCGGAATTTTCGGCCGATGGCCCCCTGCGCGAACCCTATATCGTCTTCTGCCAGGGAGGGACCCACTGGACCCATGTGGCGATCGCCCTGGAAGCAGCGGTTGAAGCGGTAGGACCGGCATAAACAGGTCAGGAGATGTCAGGTGTCGGGGGGCAAGGGTGAAAGATGAAGGGTGAGGGAGTTTTGAGTTGCCTCTCCTGAGAGTTGGGTGATAAGCAACGCTACGCACCTGCGTAGAGCTATAGTGGCAATCGCTGGTTTCGTCAATCGATCTGCCAAATTTGCAATTTAATATAGCTCTCCAATTCAAAACCCAGGCTCAGCTCAACTGATTAAGATTGGCTTGAACAGTCTGTTGAATTGTTGACACCAACTGATCAATGGTGCGGTTGCGGTTTTGCTGGTATTCCTCAAAAAAGTCCTTCAGGTTGATGGGTTCACCGACTTTCACTCTAGCAAGGCGATGCCCTTTGGGAGGCGGTTGATCGATGTCAAACACCTCTCGCTCCAGACGGGTCAGGGTGTCTAAAAAACGTTCTGGAGTTGGATTTTCTGCTACATAGCTGTCGTGGATCGCATCAAAGTTAAGCAGGCGAAACATCGCTTTTTGAACGGCGGCTGGAGTCCAGGTGTTCTCTAGTTGCGGTTCCTGACTGTCCGATTCCCGACTATTCCGAATGTTGGTTTCTTGAAGCTCATCAATGGTTTGCAGCGCATATTGAATGCGGTAAACCCGCTCCCGAATTGGCTCACCGGGAGTTGACTGCATCGATAGATGTTGCTCACATTCCTGTATGACATGGAATTTCAGAGCGGCGATCCGGTCATTCCAGGACTGCTGTGCTGTTTCTGGAGCAGAGAACCCGTATTCTTTTTCAAGATTGATCAAAACCTGTTTGGCGATCGCCCGCAGCCGCTCATAGTGGTTGCCAGTCCCCGGCAAGCCGAGTTTGGTTTCTAACTGGTGCAGACTTGCCTGAATGGCTGGGGTCATATCCTGGGTGTAGCGGTACTTGATACTCACTGGCACCACATAAAAATTGGGAATGTCTTCGCCTCGCCTGGCAAACCGACTGAGCACCTGAAAAGCCAGTTGGACTCCACCAACCCTGAACGGCATCACTGTATCGTTTTGGAAAGAGCACCCCCCCTCTGGAAAAATTACCAGACAACAATCGGGCTGGGTCATTAAATCTAGGGTGTAGGCAATACTGGGGCGATCGGCAATGCCGCGCCGGATGGAGTAAACGCCCACACTCTGCAAAAAACGCCCCAACAGCCCCTTAAACGTCTCATAGGCAGCCAAGTAATAAAAGGTCTGGCGTAGTTTTGCAGACAGCAGAAAAATCACGATGGGGTCCTGGAAGGTTGGATGATTCGGCAGCAGTAGCCGCCGATGCCCCTTCAAAGCTCTTAACCGCTCCAGATCCCCCGGCTCGACCTGGAGGTCAATCTTATACCGCCAACGAGCAGCGGGTAGAAGAGAAATCGTCTGGACAAACCAGATCAAAAATGGGTTCAGTCGGATGGGATAGAAGCCAGGGGTTTCAGTGGTCGCGGACATCGGAACATTTACTCAAACAAGGAGCATATCCTGGAACTATAGCTCTGCGCAGGTGCATCAGGACATTGGAATTAGAGAGAGAATGGGGGCTGCGCCCCCAGGCAAGGGGTGAAACTCCCTCCACCCCCAAAAATTATCTTCAATTTATTAACCTGGCAGCTGTTGTGGCTACAGACGCCCTCACCCTAAATCCCTCTCCCAAAATGGGCGAAGGACTTTCGATCCGGCTCCCCTTCTCCTCTGATGGGAGAAGGGGTTGGGGGATGAGGGCGGTTCAGAATGCACGATCAAATACTGCCAGGTTAATAATTGCGGCTAGCTACTTAATTTGAGACATTTTATGGCATCCCACTAAACCTCACAGACCTGAACACTGATCAGTCGTGACTCTAGCAAGCGATCCATCCAGTTTTCCAGGTAAATGCGGTTCTTTTTTCGTTGCTCCGGATCGGGGGTGTCTGCTGGAAATGGCATCAATCCCAAAATTGCGGCTGTGGTTACGCAAAACATTGACTTCTGAAAGCTGACGCAGATCTTAACCCGCAGATCCGTTTCACCTCTGGGTGTACGCTGATAAAACCGATGCAGATAGTCAGGAATGAAGTGGGTCATATCCTGCATCAGCAGGGTGGGGGGAATTCCCGCACCGCCAACGGGAAGCGGATCGGCGTAGAGGGCACCGTAGGAGAATCGCTCTTGCTCTGGAGGAATTTGCCGCGCCTGAGCGTTATAGGAAACTGTGCCCATGAAAGGGAAGGAGCGGAAAAAGACGGCTTCTACATAGGGCACAGCGGCGTCCATCAGAAACGTTAACCCGGCGGATTTGGGAATCAGTTCGTATTCCTGACCTCGAATGTTTACTGCATAGGTAATGGGTTTATCGGCAGCACGGACCAACCCCTGAAGCACATGGTTAACAACATCAGGAATAGATTTGATCTCTCCCCGGTCGTAGCGATCGGACAGGGTGAGAAATATGGGGCTCATCACTCGCCAGAATTGCCCTAACACGCTGTAATAGGCCATTTGCCGCACCTGCTCAATCAGAAAATCAGGGAAGGCTTTCGAGACTCCCTGCATTAGAGGATTGCCCCGTAGCTTTGCCTGAATCGCCTGCTGGGCACGATCGCAAAACTCTTGCGTATCCAGATAGGCGTCCAGCTTGCCGCCTCCATGCCACAGCATAGCTTTCATACAGTATTCGGCAAATTCATAGTTGATGCGATTGTGCCACCAGTGACGCAACAACTTACCAATCGAAAACTCGCCATTGAAATATTTGAAAAAAGGAAACAACACCAGAAATTGATGCTCAGAAATGTAGATCAAATTGCGCCAGTAGGCATCCAGGACAACGCCATAGCTTTTAAGAATTCCCACAACTTCCATCACGTTCTCCGGGGAGTCTGGTAGCAGTGCGCCGCCATTTTCCAACCGATAGATGATGTCTGCCAGAGGGTGGGTGGATGGAGAGAGATTGCTAGTGCTGACCATAGGAGGAAAGGGTTGGAGATGGTTAGTTGTTAGTTGTTGGTTAGGGTTGCCTGTTGCCCGTAGCCTGTCGCCTTCATCCCTATCCCTTATCCTTCTGAGTCAAACTGTGGCCTACTGCGCCAATGGTGGGGTAAGAGATGAGCATGGCTGTGGTTGTAGTTTCAGTCCACTGCACGAGCCAGCTGGGCTGTAATCCCAAAAATACAATCATTGTGGCGAGAAGGAAACCAGGAATGCGCTCTGACCACTGGACTGGGGGCAGATTTGAAAACTGAACGGGCAGGCGGCCAAAAAAGCTGCGGTTGACCAGTAGCAAGAAGTAAACCGCGGTTAAACCAGTACCCACCATGCAGAGAAGTGTTTGAACCGGAAATACTGGAAAACTGCCACGAAAGATGATGAATTCAGAAATGAACCCCATCATGCCAGGAATCCCAGCACTGGCCATGACGCCAACAATCATTAGACTGCCAATAATAGGTAAGCCCCGCTCTGGAGTCAGCAGGCCATGCAGGATGTTAATATCGCGGGTACCAGTTTTCTTATGGACGACACCAACCAGCAGAAACAGGAGGGCAGAAATCAATCCGTGACTGATCATCTGGAAAACAGTACCCAGAATACTGAGGGGGGTTGCTGCTGCCGCCCCTAACAGGATGTAGCCCATGTGTGCAATGGAACTGTAGGCAACCATTTTTTTCATATCGCTTTGGGCGATCGCGGTAAACGCCCCATACAGCACACTGACAACGGCCCAGATTGCCAGCCAGGGTGATAGCACTGACCAGGCTTCCGGGAACAAACCCAACCCAAACCGCAGTAGACCGTAAGTACCCAGCTTCAGCAAAACCCCCGCCAGCAGGACTGAGATCGGAGTTGAGGCCTCAACGTGGGCGTCGGGTAGCCAGGTATGGAGAGGAACCAAGGGAATCTTAATCCCAAAGCCAATCAGCAACGTGCCCAGCAGAATTAACTGGGTTGCCAGAGGTAGAAATTGACTTCGGCTGGGGTCATATCCAAAAGAGGACGCTCCGCTTAACCAGGTCAGCCCCAGAAATGCGGCCAGAATTAGAACTCCCGAAATAGCGGTATAAATCAAAAACTTAGTGGCAGCATAGCCCCGTTGGGCACCACCCCAAATAGCAATTAAAAGGTAAAGCGGAATTAGCTCAATCTCATAGAAGAGGAAGAAAAGAAGGAGATCCTGAGCCAGAAAAGCACCTGCGACACCCGCATTCAGCATTAGAATGAGCATGTAATAAAGGCGGGGGCGCTGGAGCAATTCATCTGTGCTGTAGATGGCAAACCAGGTCAGGAGGGCGTTGATCACAAGGAGTGGTAATGACAGTCCATCCAAACCCAGGCGGTAGGTCAGACCAAGAGCATCGATCCAGGGCATGTTCTCCACAAATTGCAGATGGGAAATGCTGGTGTCAAACTTAAACCCTAAGAGGACTGACCAGAAGATAGCCAGCGTCACAGCCAGAAGCGCGATCGCACGGGAGTAATCGGGCACCTCTGCTCCCGTTTGTGCGTGAGAAGAACTGACACGGGGCAATAATCCGATCAAGATAGCTCCCAACAAGGGGATGACAATCAGGGCGCTGAGCATAGGGCAAGGAATCAGTTGAAGAAATTACCAGACAAGATAGGTGAGAAGAGCGCCCAGAATGCTGACGCCAATCAGAATCGTCAACAGGTAAAACTGGGACTGACCAGAGACGCTGTACTTCAGGCTCTCTCCACTAAAGATGGAGGCAAGACCCACAAAATTCACAGCGCCATCAAGAACGTAGCGATCGAACCAGGCGTTTAAGCGCGAAACCCGGTCAACCAGCCAAACCACTGTTACTTTATAGAGCTGATCGACGTAGAAATCGTAGGCCAGTAAATCCTGGGCAAACTTAAGGGGAGTTTGAATCGGTCTGGCCCAGGTTCGGTTCAGGTGAATCGTCGCACCTAAAGCGAAACCAATGGCTCCCGACAGCATCAGCAGCACTACAGCGGGGCCGTTGATATAGGTCCAGTCAGGCAACAGGTAAAGACGCTGGAGGATAGCCGGAACCAGCAGCGTGGTTATGGTCAGGGCCACCATCGGTACGGCCATTGTCCAGGGAACTTCTGGGGCACGGCGAGTCTTGGGCTGAGGTGGCCCCAGGAAAACCAGGCGAAAGACACGGGTTAAATTAAACGCAGACAGGGCATTGACAATTAACAGCACAACCACTAACCAGGGCTGTCCATACCAGTAGGTGTCAACCCCTTCATACAGGGCCCAGAAGCCACCCAGAGGCAGTAATCCAACCAGCCCAACAGCCCCGACCACAAAGGCGATTGAGGTGGCGGGCATGCGCGACCATAAACCACCCATTTCAGTGATGTCCTGGCTGCTGGTGGTGAGAATGACAGAGCCAATGCTCATAAACAAAAGAGCTTTGGCGATCGCGTGGGTAAGCAGAACAAACAGCGCCACATCCGTCCACTGAGTACCCACCGCGATAAAAACCAGACCCAGATAGGCACTGGTGGAGTGGGAAAGCGCCCGTTTGATGTCAATCTGAGCGATCGCCACCAGGGAGGCCCCAATGGCAGTCATGGTTCCCAACACAATGAGAGCGATCGATGCAACGGGAGATAACACCAAAATCGGCTGGAGCTTGATCAGAACATAGGCTCCACAGGCGACCACAACTGAATTCCGCAGGATAGAAGCCGGATTGGGCCCCTCCATCGCCTCATCCAGCCAGAGGTGGAGGGGAAACTGGGCACACTTTCCGATTGGCCCAGAGATGAGTGCCAGACCCAGCAACGTCGATACGGTAGGCGACAATTCCGCTGTTTCGGCCCATTCATACAAATCTGGGAAGTTAAGCGTACCCGACAGGGTCGCCAGTGCCACAACTCCCATCAGCAGCAGCACATCCCCCACCCGTTTGGTTAAAAAAGCATCGCGGGCCGCTGTAACGACTAAGGGCTGGGCATACCAGAAACCGACCAGCAGGTAAGTCGATAGGGTCAGCATTTCCAGCAGGGCGTAACTCAGGAACAGCGACTCACTCAAAGCTAAACCACTCATTGCCCCCTCAAAGAAACCCATCAGGGCAAAGAATCGCGCCAGTGCCCAGTCCTTCTCCATATAACCCAGAGCAAAAAGCTGGGCCAACAGGCTCAATGCTGTCACGAGCTCAACCGCACCCATGCCAACGGAGGAAACATCTAGCATGAGCGTCAAATCTAAATCGGCAGCTGTAAACCAGTGAATGACCAGGGGTTGAGGGTCTTCTCCCAGGGTGATGCGGAATACCAGAAACCCGTGCACCAAGGAGATGATGGTCATCAACAGATTGAAATAAGCAGCTGGTCGAGGTCCGGTGCGGCGAATAATTCCTACTGCCCAGGGCAGTGTCAGGATTGCGCCAATGAATCCGTAACAGGGAATCCACCAGCTGTTCTGGAGGAGAAACTGTTCCATCGAAATCGCCCTTAAAACTTAAATGATTATCGTGCTTTCATAGCTCTACGCAAGTGCGTTAGGACATTGAAATTAGAGAGGGAGTGGGGGCTTCGCCCCCAGCCAGGGGTTCCACCCCTGCACCCCGTCCTAACGACAATGACTACCGCTATTAAGCGTTATCCAGTTAGCTTAAAACCTCTCCAGCCTGAACTGAATCAGTTTTGGAGAATGCATCTGTATTTCCGTATTGCAACTTAATGCAACTAAAAAATCTTAACCCGCCTCTTAGCTTAACCCTCCAATTGTTCGAAAAGAATAGAATGTTGCCGTTAGAAAAACATTCTTGGAGAAAGACTAACTTTTATATATAACTGTAACTTATATTTTATCAAGAATTCAATTATACAGATTGAAAAAAGTCTATGATGATTGAGGCACCTATCCTGAGGGCGATCGCCGAGGACTAATCCTCACAAACTCAGCTTGAAATTCCTTCCCAGCAAGAGCTTTATGTTTTGAGTTTGAATTTTGGGTTGCCATCTAGGGTGCTTAAAAGGTGAAAGCTGGGCAAAAATACTGCCTTCGCTTTACCCATTAACTGTTTTTGCTCACTTATAACTCTCAGTAATGAATCAAATTTATAACTATCATTGGTCTTTATATTGTCAAGAGTCATCGACCACCCTATTCTTAGGTTAGGCACAGTAAAAAACCGTCAATAAGGCTTGAAATGATGGCGTTTCCGTCCAATTTTTCATTCCTTATTATTACTATTAGTTTCACTTATCAGGAGACCAACAATGCCAATCGCAGTGGGAATGATTGAGACCAGAGGCTTTCCTGCCGTTGTAGAAGCGGCTGATGCCATGGTGAAGGCAGCTCGTGTGACCCTGGTGGGCTACGAAAAGATCGGCAGCGGTCGAGTTACCGTCATCGTACGAGGAGACGTATCTGAAGTTCAAGCTTCTGTTGCGGCTGGAATTGAGTCTGCTAAGCGGGTGAATGGCGGCGAGGTGCTTTCCACTCATATCATTGCTCGCCCCCACGAAAACCTGGAGTATGTGCTGCCGATTCGCTACACCGAAGCAGTTGAGCAGTTCCGAACGTGACGACAGTGGCTGACAGCGAACAGCGGTTAGCGACTTCAAATCATGTAATTCGACTAAGATTTGACCGAGTAACAGTTCATGGAAGGGAGTAACAAAAATGGCAATTGCAGTTGGAATGGTTGAGACGCTAGGGTTCCCAGCGGTTGTAGAAGCGGCTGACGCCATGGTGAAGGCGGCTCGCGTAACCTTGGTTGGTTATGAAAAGATTGGCAGTGGTCGCGTTACCGTGATTGTGCGTGGCGACGTGTCTGAGGTGCAGGCTTCTGTTGCCGCTGGGATTGAGAATGTGAAGCGCGTCAATGGGGGGCAGGTACTTTCCACCCACATCATCGCCCGCCCCCACGAAAACCTAGAATATGTTCTGCCGATTCGCTACACCGAGGCAGTAGAGCCCTTCCGTGAGAGCGTGAGTGGCATTCGTCCCCTGAACCGCTCGTAGTAGGAACTAATGCAGATTGCCAGAGTTCGTGGCACCGTCACCAGCACCCAAAAGGAACCAAGCCTGAGAGGGATTAAGTTTCTGGTAGTGCAGTTGATGGATGACGAAGGGCAGCCACTGCCCAAGTACGAAGTGGCTGCTGACAGTGTAGGTGCAGGGGTTGGTGAATGGGTCCTGGTTAGCCGGGGTAGTGCAGCCCGACAGGTTCCAGGCAGTGAGCAACGCCCACTCGATGCTGCAGTAATTGCGATTATCGATACGGTGAGTGTGGATAATCGTTTGCTCTATAGCAAGAAAGATCAATATTGAGGGAGAGAACTCAGAAGCCAGAATTCAGAAACTGGAATCGCTATTTTGAACTTTTCGTGCTGACTCCTGGCTCCTGACCTCTGGCTCCTTCTATCCTGCTCACCGCTACCTGCATTGCGTTTTTATTGGAGAGTATTTTATGGCGGTCCGTAGCAGTGCGGCTCCTCCTACTCCCTGGTCGAGAAATTTAGCCGAACCCCAAATTCATGAGTCGGCCTATGTCCATTCTTTCTCGAACTTGATTGGGGACGTTCGCATTGGTGCCAACGTTTTAATTGCGCCGGGGACATCGATCCGCGCAGATGAGGGAGCCCCCTTTCGCATTGGTGATGGAACGAATGTTCAGGATGGCGTTGTTATTCATGGTCTGGAGAGAGGCCGTGTGGTTGGGGATGATGGCAATTCCTACTCTGTCTGGATTGGGAATAGCACTTCCATTACCCACATGGCCTTGATTCACGGTCCTGCCTACATTGGAAACAACTGCTTCATTGGTTTCCGGTCTACCGTGTTTAATGCGCGAGTGGGGGATGGCTGCATCATCATGATGCACGTTCTGATTCAGGATGTGGAGATTCCGCCGGGGCGGTATGTTCCTTCTGGGTCGGTCATCACCAGCCAGGAACAGGCGGATCGGTTGCCAAGTGTGAAGGAGTCAGATATTCAGTTTGCGACCCATGTGGTCGGTGTTAATCATGCGTTGCGATCGGGCTATCAGTGTGCGGAGAATGTTGCCTGTATCACTTCCGTTCGCGATGAACAAAGTCAATCCAGTACTTCCGGTTGGTCAGAAATGAATACCTATTCTTACAGCCAGGCGAATGGTAGTTTAGATGCCCATGTCGTCAACCATGTGCGGCAATTGCTGGCACAGGGCTACCGCATCGGTACCGAATACGCGGATGAGCGGCGCTTTCAGACGAGCTCCTGGAAGAGTTGTGCTCCTATTCAATCTAGCCGTGAGGCAGATGTGCTGGCAGATTTACAGGCCTGTCTGTCGGAGCACAGTGGTCAGTATGTGCGCCTGATTGGGATTGATCCAAAAGCGAAGAAGCGGGTGCTGGAGACAATTATTCAGCGTCCAGGTGGCAAGCCAGTGCAAGTGCCCAATAATGGTTCTGGTTACCGGGCCGCTGCACCCCAGTCAGGTTACCGTCCGACAACGACTGCTGCTTCCAATGGTCAGGTTCCCCAGGGTCGGCTGCCGGGAGAGGCTGTGGATCTGGTGCGCCATCTTTTGGCTCAGGGTGCTCGAATTGGTACTGAACATGCGGATGCTCGCCGATTTCAAACCTCTTCCTGGCATAGTTGCTCCCCAATTCAATCCAGTCGAGAGACGGAGGTGCTGTCTGCGCTGGAAGCCTGTATGGCTGAACATGCGGGCGAGTATGTGCGTATGTTTGGGATTGATCCGAGGGCGAAGCGCCGCCTGGGTGAGATGATTATTCAGCGCCCCAATCGGAAGATGGTGGCGCAGCACAGAGGGGGAAGCAGTCAGTCCTACACTGCTCCCAGTTCGTCGGCACCCGGCGGCTATGCGTCCACAAGCCGGTTGGCTCCGGATGTGGTGCAACAGGTTAGCCAGTTGATCGCTCAAGGTTTGCAGATCGGGTTAGAGTACGCCGATGAGCGGCGGTTCAGAACGAGTTCGTGGAATAGTGCGCCCCCTGTTCAGGCCAGGCGAGAATCGGAGGCGATCGCAACCCTGGAATCCTTCTTAGCTGAACACAGCCGGGACTATGTAAGATTGGTTGGCATTGATCCTAAAGCCAGGCGGCGGGTGGTTGAGCGGATCATCCATCGGCCTAATGGCAAACAGGTTGGCGGTACTTCTGGTCGGGCATTTACGGCGGCTCCTGCTTCATCCAGTTCCCACAGTACTAAGGTTGCTGGTGGAGTCCAGGTTGGGAATGGCAAGATTACAGACCAAGTGCGTCAGTTGCTGGCCCAGAGTTACCGGATTGGGGTTGAGTATGCCGACCAACGCCGGTATAAGACCAGTTCCTGGCAAACGGGAACAATTCAGGGAAATCGGGAAGCGGACTTTGTATCGTCTCTGCAAGCTTTCCTAAATGAGCATCCCGATGACTATGTGCGATTGATTGGGATTGACCCTAAATCCAAGCGGCGTGTGGTGGAAACGATCATTCACAAGCCGGGGGAAGCGGTTATTCGCTAAACAATCCGCTTGAAGGGTATAGGAGACGTTGGCAGGAGGCTATTGACCTTTTGTAGTCCTAAAGTTTAGTTACGAAAACGCAACTAGCTTAAAGAACGTTTGCAGGAGGTCTCGTTTTTCGATTGGGATTCGAGTTTAGAGGGCTGAGGGAGTATTCTCAGGTCAATGCTCTAAGCTCTGATCCCGCAATGGTTGAAGAGGTTTTGCCGATGTCTTTGCCGCCACTCCAGTTGCGACCAATCAGTACTTCCCACTATTACATCAGTGGGGATGTGACGATTCAGGATGGGGCTGCGATCGCCCCGGGAGTTTTGCTTCAAGCAGAGCCAAATTGTCGGGTCATTATCAAAACTGGAGCCTGTATTGGTATTGGGTCTATTCTTCATGCCAGCAACGGCACCATCGAAGTGGGGGAGGGGGCCAATGTTGGTGCAGAAGTACTGTTGATTGGAAATGTGATGGTTGGAGCAAAAGCCTGTCTTGGGTCTGCCACCACCATTCTCAATAGTTCGGTGGAGCGGGGGCAGATTATTCCTCCGGGTTCCCTGATTGGAGACACCAGCCGCCGCATCGACACCGACGAACTGCAAGCAACCGATACCGTGACCTATCCTGCCCCGGAATCTCAGCAAAACGGGCAGGCGGCTTCTGCGACTTCCACCAATGAGGCGATCGAGTCTGTTCAACCCGTTGAAAGCTCTGGCGTGAATGTCTACGGGCAGGTCTACGTCAATCAACTGCTGGTCAAAATGTTTCCTCATAGCCGGAGGGGTTCTGAATTGCCACCCAAATCGGGGAAACTGACAACTTCTAATGACCCGTGGGAGGACTAACAAATGGCTCCCGTTGAGTGATGGCAAATGTCCACACCTGACTATATCCGTGCAGTAGAAGATGGGCCTGGCAGTTAGGATAGTAGTACTGAAGAAAACCACGGTTTTTGGGATCGATGAGTCGCCGAGAAGACTTTACAGATACTGCGCTGGGGCTTGTCTCTGCCCAAAGTTTTCCTGCCATTGTGGGGATTGCTGACCACATGCTGAAGTCGTCTGGAGTGACGCTGGTTGGGTATGAAAAGATTGGGGGTGGGCACTGTACCGCGATCGTCCGGGGTGGGGTTGCGGATGTGCGGCTGGCCGTTCAGGAAGGGGCTGAACGGGCCGCCCAATTTGGGCAACAACTCTCAACCCTGGTGATTCCGCGCCCAATGCCCAACCTGGAAGCGGTGCTGCCGATCGGCAATCGACTGGCCCAGCTGGCCACAGGCCGGGGACACAGCAAACTCAGTAATCAGGCCGTGGGTTTGCTAGAAACGCGAGGGTTTCCCGCGATGGTGGGTGCTGCCGATGCCATGCTGAAAGCCGCAGATGTGGTGCTGGCAGCCTATGAAACGATCGGGTCGGGATTGTGTACGGCCATTATTCGGGGTTCGGTGGCAAACGTGGCGGTGGCGCTGGATGTGGGCATGGTTGAAGCGGAGCGGATTGGCGAATTGCACGCCGTGATGCTGGTGCCCCGTCCCCTGGATGATCTGGATCAAACTCTACCTCTGGCAAGCTGCTGGATCGAAGAACTACAGCCACTCCGTCTCCCCGTTACTACGAAGGAAACCGAAAAAGAACTGGTTGCATTACCCGATCTCAAGCAACAGCAAAAAACGCTGGCAATGGCTGAACAGCCTGTGGTGAAAGAGGTTGAGGCATTGCCAATGGAACCTGTTTCAGATCTGACACGTTCTAGTGTTCAAGTTGATAGCAGCGATTCCCAGGCTTTTTCTGAACCTTCTGACCCTGAATTACCGATGGATTTGAATGACAATGACTCAGCTTCCCAATCTTCTGAGGCTGCTAAAGGAACTGGCAAACTGAGGCGAAAACCGAGGGCGTAGGGGGCTTTAATACCGTCAGCGGTTGGTGAACTTCGCCTTGAATGAAAACCCGGTAGACCTAACAAGGTAATGATGAGCAACGCCAGCCACCATCATTAACGACTCAAAAATCATTACGATTTGGGCACTACCCGAAAACCCTATTTCTATTTTATGGAGTTGAGCTGGGGAGGGTGATTTTAACGGTTGTTTGGACACCGGGGGTACTTTCGATAGTCAAGCTTCCCCGATGCAGTTCAACCAGGCGCTTGGCGATCGCAAACCCCAGCCCAGATCCCTGCTGCTCATAAAATTTTCGTTCAAACTGCATGTAAGCCCCCAGGCTGGCAATCTGCTCCGTTGTTAAGCCGCGTCCATGATCGCGAATCCACAGAGTGAACCCTGCATCACTTGCTGTTGCCGTTAGCTGGACCGGGGTGCCTGCCCTGGAAAATTTGAATGCGTTATCTGTCAGTTCTTCTACCACTTTATTGAGCTTTAGATCCTCAATTTGAACGGTCATATTTTGCAAATTAAGGTGGAGGTCTGCCTCCCGACCGTAGCGTTTTGCCACCTGGGTAGCGACGTTGGCAATCAGGACTTTGGGATAATGGATGACTGCACCGCGAAAAAAGCGGATCCGCTCAGTATCGTTGGCGGCCAGTTCAAGCTCGACATAGAGCAAATAGTTCTGGATTAAGCGATGGAGGCGATCGGCAGCACTGTAAATGCCCTCTGCCACCTCTAGCACTTCGTGCCGCTCAATCTGCTCATAATCCTCAATTAACAATTCTGCCAGACCCAAAATGCCGTGCAGTGGCATTCGCAGTTCGTGCGGCAGGGACAGAGCAATGCTATTGCGGAGTTCATTCAACTGCTGCTGGGATTGACTGGCGAGAATGGCCTGTTTCTCAAAGCGACTGGCGATCGCGCCCAGCAATTCTTCCGTAGTAAACGGTTTGGTGAGATAGTCGTCAGCCCCCAGTTGCATTCCCTGCCGGATGTTTTCTTTGGCTCCCATAGCCGTCAAAAAAATGAACGGAATGGTGGCTGTCGCAGGATGATGACGCAAGGCAGACAAAACTTCATAGCCGTTTGGTCGGGGCATCACGACATCACACAAAATCAAATCAGGCATGTGTTCCTGTGCCTTTTGAATGCCAACGCTGCCATCTTCTGCACCGATGGTTTGGAAGCCCTCCTTTTCCAGCAATTCGAGAATCATTTCTCGAATCGAGCGCTCATCCTCAATAATCAGGATTTTCTTCATCGGTCACCAATTTAGTGGGCTCAATAGCTTGAGTAGGTGAAAATAGCCTCGTAGCTGATTTTCAGCAATTTCAGACCCACCGTCAATTGTTCACCTGCTCAATAAGTTATCTGTGTCTGGTTTGGGAATCGGTGTTAGAGGTGGGAACCGGAGGCATGACCTGCTCTAGTGTTGCAAACACTAAATTTTGCAACAGGGGATTTTGGAGACTTCGCCCCGAAGCAGGGGTGAACCCCTCGCACCCCAATAAAATTTTCGTTTGTTGACTAGTATGCCCTCAGATTTGAGGAGACTGTCTTATTTCGTTGCTGAAGCTGAGAAACCGTATGATGAATGGTAGCCATAGGGCGATCCATCACGTAAGGAGCCACTGTTAACGAATGGGAGGGAGTTTTGCCAGCGAAGATCTTGACCTCCAGGCGATGGAAAAACTCCTGGGAGATTCCGCCGTTCTCACCTGGGAAACGCTAGATTCCGAGTCGCAGGCAAAGCTGCAAGGGGCACTGGCTCCCGGTTCAACCATCTGTGCTGCCCTATTTCCAGGCACTCAGAGCGAATTGAGGGAGGTGATGACCTATACCAGCCAGCACCAGTGGACGGTTTTGCCCGTGGGAAGGGGGAGCAAACTGCACTGGGGTGGATTGGTTAATGGGGGGAAGGGGAAAGGGCGATCGCCCCTGATAGCCGTCAGTACCAGGCGAATGAATCGACTAATCGATCACGCCGTCGGTGATCTGACGGTGACAGTGGAAGCGGGAATGAGCGTTGTTGATTTGCAAGCCACCCTGGCAAAGGCCGGGCAGTTTCTGGCGATCGACCCTGCCTTTCCGGACCAGGCAACCATTGGCGGAATTGTGGCAACGGCGGATACGGGTTCTCTGCGGCATCGCTACAATGGCGTGCGAGATATGCTGCTGGGGCTGTCTTTTGTCCGGGCGGATGGTCAGCTAGCCAAGGCAGGCGGACGGGTAGTCAAGAATGTGGCCGGCTATGACTTGATGAAGCTGTTCACCGGCTCCTACGGCACGTTAGGAATCATCACCCAGGCTACATTTCGGGTATATCCTTTGCCAGAAATGTCGCAAACGGTCGTGCTGGTCGGCAAAGCAAAATTTATTGCTCAGGCCACTGCGACCCTGTTAAGTTCGGCTCTGACTCCGGTATCGGTTGACCTGCTTTCGACTCAAACCGTTCAGGCATTGAATTTGGGAGATGCAATGGAAATGGCGATCGCCGTTCGCTTTCAGGGAATTCAGCCCAGTGTGGAACAGCAGGTAAAACGGATGCTGGAACTGGGGCAATCTCTGGGTCTGGTTAGTGTTGCTGGAACAGAGGTAGATGAGGTTCTATGGGAACGCCTGCGAAAACCCATGACCGCAGAAGGACAGGAACGGGCGATCGCTTGCAAGATAGGAGTAAGCCCGTCAGAAGCGGTTTCCGTAATGGAGCAGATGGAATCAATTGAGTTGCCAGAGACGGTGTGGTACGGCCAGATCCATGCAGCCAGTGGACTGGGCAGGCTGGTTTTCCCAGAGTCGGTTTCACCGCAGCAGTTGTTAAAGCTGCGATCGCGGTTTCAAGCCTGCCGTGGATTTTTGTCCATTCTGCAAGCTCCCGCTTCCCTGAAACAGCAGATCGACGTCTGGGGCTATCCCGGCAATGCTCTCGATCTCATGCGCAAACTCAAGCAACAGTTTGACCCCGACTATCGTTTAAGTCCCCATCGATTTGTGGGGGGAATTTGAGTGATGAATACCCAGTCCAGAGAAACGGCAAATCCTGAGAAGGTAACCCGCGAAGCAATTACAGAAGAGGTATCCCCCTCATCTTCCCTTTCTCCGTTTCCCCGCTTCGATTCCCACAATCCCCCCGACCCCAAGCTGATTGATGCCTGTGTTCACTGTGGCTTCTGCCTTGCTACCTGTCCCAGCTACCGGGTCATTGGCAAGGAAACCGATTCTCCCAGAGGCCGAATTTACCTGATGGATGGGGTCAACGAAGGCCAGATCCCCCTCTCTCCAGCAACGGTGCAGCACTTTGATTCCTGCCTGGGATGCTTAGCCTGCGTCACCACCTGCCCATCGGGAGTGCGGTACGACAAATTGATTGAAGCTACCCGGCAGCAGGTGGAGCGGAACCATCCCCGATCGCTCCCGGAAAAGCTGCTGCGCCAGTTGATTTTCTCCACCTTTCCCTATCCCAACCGGATGCGCTGGCTACTCCGACCCTTGGGGATTTACCAGAAATCGGGATTGCAGCAATGGGTTCGATCACTCAACTTCCTCAAAACCCTATCACCCCAACTGGCCGCTATGGAGGCGATGCTGCCAACCATTTCCCCACAGGCATTTCAAGACCCTCTGCCAGAAGTCGTCCCAGCCCAGGGAACACCTCGCTACCGGGTTGGACTGATCCTGGGATGCGTTCAGCGTCTGTTTAACCCGGACGTGAACAACGCCACGGTACGGGTTCTGGCTGCTAACGGCTGTGAAGTGGTGATGCCCAGGTCTCAGGGTTGCTGTGCTGCCCTGACTCACCACCAGGGACAGGAAGAACAAACCAAAACCCTCGCCCGCCAGTTGGTTGATAGCTTTGCTGAGACGGGCGTGGATTACGTGCTGGTAAATGCCTCCGGTTGTGGGCACACCCTGAAGGAATACGGCAATATCCTGAGCGATGATCCCCAATACCGGGAAAAAGCGAAGGACTTTGCAAACAGGGTCAAAGACGTGCAGGAGTTTCTGGCAACAGTCGGATTGACCGCCCCCCTCTCGCCATTGCAAGACGAACCACTAACGCTGGTGTATCAGGACGCCTGCCACATGCTGCACGGGCAAAAAATTAGCGTCCAGCCCCGTCAGCTTCTACGGCAAATTCCTGGAGTGCGCCTGCGCGAACCCGTAGATGCAGCCTTGTGTTGTGGTAGTGCTGGGGTTTATAACATTCTGCAACCAGAGGTGGCAGCGGAACTGGGTCGGCAGAAGGTCGAAAACCTGACCAATACGGGAGCCTCTGTGATTGTTTCAGCCAATATTGGCTGTTTCATTCAAATCAGCCGCCATCTCAAATTGCAAGGAAAGGAACTGCCTATTCTACATCCCATGCAGCTACTGGACTACTCCATTCGTAAAGTTAAGCTATAGCAGGTGATACGAGTCGATGCGACTCATCCTGTATAATTTTTAACTTTAGGGAATGTCATCCATCCGGCAACTATTTACGATGAATGACGTCTTGGGAGGATTGTGACATTAACCCTGAGACAGTTAGGCAGGTAGAATTGTGAAATTACACTGGTTTCTGCCCGCTCTGGTGGGTACGGTTTTGATGGCTACCGCTGTGGAAGCGGCTACTCTGGAGCAGTGGCGGTTTGACCAGGGGCAAAACCAGCTAGAAATTAAGACCGATCAACGAGTTCAACCACGGGCCAAGTTGCTTTCCAGACCCACCCGGTTGGTGATTGATTTGCCGGGAATCGTTCTGGGGCGTCCGCGCCAAAGCCAGTCGGTGGGTGGAGCCATTCGCAGTTTGCGCGTGGGGCAGTTTGACCGCAGTACCACCCGGATTGTGGTGGAACTGGCTCCGGGCTACACGCTGGATCCGAAACAGGTGCGATTTCGCGGCCTGTATGCCAATCAATGGATCGTTCAACTGCCGGAACCCCAGTTAGTTCCCCCTTCTGAGCCAAATGAGTCTGATGAGGATATCATCGTCGGTCAGCGTCCGCTTGAGGTCCCGCCGGAAACCGTCATTCTGGTGCCCTTTCCAGAACAGAAGGGAACTTCCCCCGCTACTCCACGAGCGATCGCCCCTGCCCCCCGCACCAGCTTACCTCCTTTACGCACACCAAACAGCCGCCCAATTGTCGTGGTCGATCCAGGTCATGGAGGTCCCGATCCGGGGGCGATCGGTATTGGAGGACTGAGAGAAGTAGATGTGGCAACCCCGATCGCCTTCCAGGTTGCAGAGTTACTTCGCAAAGAAGGCATCGACGCCGTTCTGACCCGTGAAGACGACCGGGATCTGGGACTGGAACCCCGCGTTCAACTGGCTAATCGACTAAATGCGAATGTATTCGTCAGCATTCATGCCAACGCCATCAGCCTGGCTCGAACCGATATCAGCGGACTAGAAACCTATTACTACGACTCCGGCAAAGAACTGGCTGAAACCATTCACCGTAGCATTCTGGAAAGCACCGGAGTGCGCGATCGCCGCGTCCGGCAGGCCCGATTTTATGTCCTGCGACGCACCAGAATGCCCGCCGTCCTGGTCGAAGTCGGCTTTGTCACGGGTGCAGAAGATGCTCCCCGATTGCGAGATCCAGACTTTCAGAAGCGAATGGCCGAGGCGATCGCCCGTGGAATTTTGCGCTACCTGAGGCTGGAACGGTAATCAGAAGCTAGTGTTCCGCCAGGAAAATTTTGACGGGTCGCAGACCCTCAAAATTTAACCCCCATCAACTTCGTGGGTATTCGCTAACCATCAAATTCAATTTGACAGAGTACTAGGGGCTAGGGATGAGGTAGTGGGGAAAACTCAGAACTCAAAACTCCGCCACCCATCCACTCTATCACTCTCCCACCCATTCACTCATCCACCCATCCACCCATCCACTCCCTATCCCCCTTCTCCTCTTTCTTCAAGAGAAACTTCTGGATTCTCCCATCGGCTGAGTAGAATGGCATTCACAAGGTTGCCAGTGATGTTGACGATGGTTTTAAAGCCGTCGGTGAGGCGATCAACGCCTGCAACGATCGCAACTCCTTCCAGGGGTAGCCCTGCTGCTGAGAGTACGGTTGTCATCATGATAATACCGGAACCGGGAACTCCAGCGGTGCTGAAGGATACGAGTAAAGTGCTGAGGGCGATCGCTACCAGCAAATCGGTCGTGAGCGGAATATGGTAAATCTGGGCAATGAATAGGGCATTGAAACCCTGATAAATGGCTGAACCATCCCGTTTGAGGACGGTTCCCAGGGGAATGGCAAAGCTGGCGATTGCCGCACTCATACCATAACGTTCCTGGGCGTCCTGGAGTGTCAAGGGTAAAACGGCATTGGTGCTGGCTGTTCCAAAACCAAGGGAAAAGGTGGGAAAAAAGGATTGGAAGAACTTGATTGGATTTGCTTTTAAGACAAACAGAATCAGCACATACAGACCCATCATGATGGCAAACGCCAGGAGCATGCCCAGGATATAAAGAAGAAGTCGGGCGATCAGGCCAAATCCTTGCGTGGCAACGACTGAGCTGATTAAGGCAAAAACGCCGACTGGAGCAGTGTACAGGATGACAGACAGAACTTTTTCAAAGATGGCATAAATGCTGTCGATTAAACTGACAAAGCTGGCCGATTTGTCTCCGGCCAGTTGAATACCTGTCACAATCAGAGCTGCGGAGAAGATTGTTTGGAGCAGATTGCCAGTTGCCAGTGCTTCCAGGGGGTTGACCGGAATCAGGTTGACCAACCAATCAATCAAGGAGGAACGCTGGGTTGTACTGGAAACTCCATTGATGGATAAACCCGTCATACCCGCTCCCGGTTGTAGAATCAGGGCGATCGCCATTCCCAGGAAAACTGCAATCGCTGCCGTCATCACATATCCCGCAAACAGTTTGAGCAAATACCGCCCAATCTGAGAGGTATCCGGCATCCTTGTCAACCCCAGAATCAGCGACGAAAAAACGATGGGCACTACCACAAACTGAATCAGGCGGAGAAAACCATTGCCTAAAGGACTAAGAAGATAGTGATCTAGCGGTGCGATCGCCTCTGGGAAGAAGCCATTTAACAAAGCACCGAAAGCAATTCCCATGCCCAGAGAATTGAGAATGAGCGTCGATAAATTCATAACCCTGCCTGCGTCTCACCCAAACCGCACTCGATCAATCTACCATCGCTGATGATCCGTCCAATTAAATTTGACAGGTGGCTCAGGCTGAATGGCTTGACCTGAGTTAAATTTTGAGGGTCTCTACCCATCAAAATTTCCCTGACAAAACACCAGTCCCCCTCTGCTCTGCTAATGTCCCTTCTCCCCCGCCAACTCGCTTTTCTGACTTTGCGTGCTGTTCATCGCGGTGCCTTTGCAGACGTAGCCTTAGACCGGGTACTAGGCCAGAGTGATTTGTCTCCTCCTGATCGCCGCCTGTTGACCGAACTGGTCTATGGCAGCATCCGGCGGCAGCGAACTCTAGATGCAATCATCAACCACTTGGCAAAGAAGAAGGCGCACCAGCCACCGCCTGACCTGCGGGCAATCCTGCACCTGGGGTTATATCAACTTTGCTATCTTAACCACATCCCCGCCTCCGCAGCCGTTAATACCACGGTGGATCTGGCCAGGCACAATGGTCTGGCAGGACTGACCGGGTTTGTCAACGGGGTGCTACGCCAATTCATTCGCCTGGTGGAACAGGAACAGGAAACTGGGGAACAGAGGAGCAAAGAACAAGTATCTCCTGGCTTTTGTCTCAATCCAGCAGGGCACGTTTCAAGTTCCAGGCTCTCTTTCCTTTTGTCGCCTTCCCTTTCTCCCGTCGAGCGTTTGGGCATTCTCCATAGCTATCCTGACTGGATAGTTGCCGTCTGGCTAGATCAGTTGGGACTGCAAGAGACTGAAGCCGTGTGTGAATGGATGAATCAGCCACCCCATATCGACTTACGGGTAAACACGCTCCAAGCAACGGTGGAATCGGTCGAGGCGGCGATGCAGGCAGCGGGTGTTGCAGTTGGGCGAGTGCCCCATCTACCCCAGGCCCTGAGGCTACTGGAACCTGCGGGGTCGGTGCAACAGCTACCTGGTTTCCATCAGGGAAATTGGATAGTTCAGGATAGTAGTGCCCAACTGGTCGGTTATTTGGTCGATCCGCAACCGGGAGAAGTGGTGGCAGATGCTTGTGCCGCACCGGGGGGCAAAACCATGCATCTGGCAGAGTTGATGGGGGATAAAGGAACAGTGTGGGCCTGCGATCGCACCCCCGCTCGCCTCAAAAAGCTCCAGCAAAATGCCGAGCGGCTGGGCCTGTATTCGATCCAAACAGCCGTGGGAGACAGCCGTGATATGCCGCAGTTGCAGGGAATGTGCGATCGCGTCCTGGTAGACGCCCCCTGTTCTGGCCTTGGCACCCTTCATCGTCATGCCGATGCCCGCTGGCGGCAGACCCCTGAGTCGGTTGAAGAACTGGCTACCTTGCAAACTCAGCTTCTGGAGCAAACGGCTACCTGGGTTAAACCAGCGGGCATCCTGGTCTACGCTACCTGTACCCTTCATCCGGCTGAAAACGAAGCTGTCATTCAAACCTTTCTAAACCATCATCCCGGCTGGAAAATTGAGCCGCCCACGCCCAATTCTCCCCCTGCGGCCTTCACCACTCCGGCTGGCTGGGTCAAAATATGGCCCCATCGTTGTGATATGGATGGCTTTTTCATGGCTCGGCTAAAGAAGAGTTGAAGAAGTGGAGGGGTCTGAAGCGGAGGGTGTAGGGTACAGTTACGGACACATCACCAACCAAAAGCCATGACAGCAGATCCTCAGCTCAAAACCCTCATCAAAATTCTGATTGGTACTGCCTGGTTAGATGGACAGATCCAACCAGAAGAGCGGGAATACCTGCACCGGGTAGTCAAAGAAAAAGGAATGGCTGATGAGCCGGATATCCAGCCCCTCCTCTACGAATTTAGACCTGTCAAACCTGAGGAGTGCTATGGCTGGGTCAAAGAATTTTTGGGCAACCAGCCCACCACCGAAAGCTGCCAGCAGTTAATTGAGGCCATCAGTGGGTTAATTTACAGCGACGGCACCGTCGCTAACGAAGAAGCGCGGCTTCTGACTAACCTGCAATTGCTTGACCCTAGCCACGAATCAAAGGAACCCAAAGAAAGCACCATCTTGAAGGCTGTGCGTGACCTTTACCGACGGTGGGTATCCAGTCTGGATAATTAGCCCTTCCTTGCGGTTAATTACGGAAGGGGCGATCGCGCCTAACCCCGATAGGAAGTTCCGCCGCATTTAAGGCGCAACATTTCCCACACGTAAACATAGGAAACAAAAAACATGACCAGCGAAACCTGGATCTTTTGATCCACTGTTTTCAAACGCCTGTCCAGGAAAAGATTAAACCCAACCATCAAGATAGGGGCGATTAAATATTTCACCAGATTAAAGATAAAGAGACTGTTGCGCTTTAAGAACGGCTGTTTTTTCTGTAAGTCATAACGACCGCCTGCAATTCGGCGAGCTCTGGCATAGAGTTGTTGAAGGGAGTGGCGGGCGGGATGGGTAACACACACCGTTTCGGCATAAACAGGCTGGTAGCCAGCGGCATATACCCGCTGCCCCCATTCCCTGTCTCCATTGGATTTCAGTGATCCGTCAAATGCTCCCACCTGCTGGATGACCCTGGCGAAGGTAAACAGATTGGCCGTTGCCCCAAAGTGGTGTTTCTCCACAAATTCCTGCTGGGGCAGGACATACCACAGGCTTTCGTACAGTTCGATGGGAGTGGGGTGATCCTTATCCAGAAAGGATGGTTCAATTTTGCCTGCCACAAAGCCGCACTCCGGATTTGCTAACAGGGCTCTGACACCTTGCTCGATCCAATCCAAGGCCGGAGTACAATCTGCATCGGTGAAAGCAATTACCGCTCCTTTGGCAACAACAATTCCCCGATTACGGGCTGCATAGGAACCTGGCTGGCTTTCGTAGGCCAGGGTGGCTTGCTCAAAGGGCCGCACCAGTTCAGCAATGTGCTGATCTACATCTGAACCATTATCAACTACCACGACTTCGTAGCGATGGTGGGGATAGGTTTGCTGTTCCAGCGCAAACAGACATTGTTTCAACCGAATCGCATCGTTGAAGACGGGAACAATCACAGAAACGAAGGGGAAGGTTGATTGAGTCATGCACCTAGCTGGAACGCGGTTTTCCAGAAAAATATCCAACGGCTGAACGAATGCCTGATCGTACCAGTTCAAGTTCGCGATCGCTCAATTCTCCCAGAAGCAAAAAACCCATCAGAATCAACGTACTCAGAATCAGCAATTTGCCTACCAGCAGCCAGCCTGACACAACCCACAGGCTGGCGACTCCGTACATCACGCCGCTCAGAAACAGGCTGCGTACTAGGGAAGGAAAGGGGGGCAAAATCTTCCAGAGAAGATAGATGGCCAGAACGAGTGCTACCGCACCCAGGCTGGCAACAAAAGTTGTGACACTCGCTGCGCCGATCGTGCCAAATTTTGGAATCAGCCATAAATGACCAAGAATTGCCAGAAGCACCATCGGGCCAGTGAGGGCGATCGTCCAATTGGGTTTGCTGGCCGCTGTGAGAATGGCTGTTGTTACAGCAATCATCGCCAGGGCAACGGCTCCAAAAATCAACACTGAAAATAAAGGAGCGGCGGGCAGAAAGGTTGAACTGAAAAGCAATTGAATAATTTCTGCCGCGGCACCTGCCCCCAACCCAGCAAAGGGCAGCATCAGCAGCACTAACCGCATTGCATCCCGGCTCAGGCGTTTAGCCTTTTCCAGGTCGGCTGAGTGCAGCGTGCGCGTCACGGTCGATAACAGGAGCGGCACGAACGATAAGGTGAACAGACTGGGAATCAGAGAAAGATTTTGCGCCGTTCCATAGAAACCAGCATCGGCAGCGGTTCCGCCTAACAGTTTGAGCATGAGCAGATCCAGCTTTTCATACAGGCGCAGACTCAGAGCCAGCAGAAACAGGGGAACGGCATATCCCCAAAGTTTTTGAAGTGGAAAGGGCGATCGCCAGAACAGAGGAGGGCGGACATAGAACCGACAGACCAGTAGCTCAATTAAGGCGGCCAGCAGACTGCCGAGAATGGCACCCCAGAGCGACAGTCCTGCGGCTACCAGCGCCACAATCAGCACCAGGCGCGAGATCCAGCGTACTGCCGTAGAAACCGCCCGCTGGCTGAATTTGCCCAGACCCACTAAAACGCTACGGTGAGCATAGGTGAGGCAGAAAATGGGCACTTCCAGGACAAACAGACGCAGATAGGGAGCCAGTTCCGGTTCGCCCAACGCCCCTGCCACTGGTTTTGACAGGAGCCAGAACAGAGCCGCTGCCGCCACCCCAAGCACGAGATGGAGTTGGAGCACTGTTGCCGCGACCGATCGCCAGTCTTCGGCCTCGCCAATAAATTTAATCGTAGTGCGGGTGAACGCGGAAGTAATGCTCCAGCCCAGCCAGGAAACAATCGTTGTTGCCAGCATTAACAAGCCATAGCCCTCCGGCCCCAGTTGACGCGTCAGGTAAGCTGCTGTCAGAAGCCCGGTTGGCAGCAGAAGAGATTCTGCTAGAAAGACCTGGATCGTACCTGACGCCATGTGTCGGCCTGATGTCGCCAGGGTCTTATGCGGATTGGGAGGGGTGGGCGGATTAGCCTCCATTAGAAAATGGTTGCTTTGGGTCGATAGCGAGAAAGGGGGCTCTCTGGATAGCGGGGAGGGGCCAGCACGGGCTTAGACCGGGCATCATCAAGGGTGAACTCTTCGTGGTAGGAGCGTTCGGTGTTGACAGTCCAGAGGTTGTGTTCCTCACCAAAGATGTTGCGGACTGCCAGCATGGCGGTCAGCATGGAGTGATCCTGGTTGTTGTAGCGATGCAAACCGTTGCGTCCAACGGTTTGGAGGTTATCAAAGGTTTCCAGATAATCCTGAATCACCTGGAGGTGCTGGCGATACTCCGCATCGTAGACAGGGTAAGCTTTTCGCTGGCGGATAACGACGCCATCTTCCACATCCCCTCGTTTCACCCCCAAACCAAGGGCGATCGCTTCCTGAGTCGCCAGTTTAATTAACTCAGCATCCGACATTTGCCACAGCGGTTCTCCAACACTGCAAAAGTACTCCATCCCCAAACAGGTCTTGCTGGGGTCAGGCACCATCGCCGGACTCCAGTTCTTGAAATTCTGGATGCGTCCAACCTTAAATTCCGGGCTGTGAACATAGATCCAGTTATCGGGAAAGAGATGTTCCCGATTAATAATCAGCGACACAATTAGAAAGTCCCGGTACCGGAGTCCCCGGGCCGCTTGCAGGACTTCTTGCGGAGGTGAGGGGTCAAGGCAACGCAGTAAGGCAGACACTGGCATTGTGGAAATGAAATGGTCTGCACTGCTCTGAAAGGTACGGTTTCCTTGCCGGGCCGTGATGCGCTTGATCTGGGTGCCCACTCGCTCAATCCGAGTCACCGTAGTATTGAGATGAACGGGTGTTCCCCTCATTTCCAGAATTTCCTGGCAACGTTCCCACATCATGCCAGGACCCAGCAAAGGGTAATCAAACTCCCTGATCAGACTCTTGGCATTTTGGCTGCCAAACAGGGCATTGATCACCGCTCCCTTGAGCGACATCCCCTGAATCCGCTGGGCTGCCCAATCGGCTCGAATTTTGCTGCATGGGATACCCCACACTTTTTCAGTGTAGGTCTTGAAGAAGGTGCGATAGAGTCGTGCCCCAAAGCGCTCAGTCACCCATTCCTCAAAGGTTTCTGCCTCTTTGCCAGGGTTGAGCTTGACTTGCAGTCTGGCTTTCAGATAGCTCAAGACAATCAACGCACTGGGCACAAACCCCAGATTGGTAAACGTATTCAGCAGCGAAAGGGGATAGTTATAGAACTTGCCCCGGTAATAGATGCGAGACAGGCGGGGGACTTTGATGAACTCATCCCCTAAAATTTCTTGCCAGATCTGTTGTACTTCGCTGACTTTGGTGAAGAAGCGATGTCCACCAATGTCAAAGCGGTAACCTTCATAGACTTCTGTCCGGGAAATACCACCGACCTTATCGGCCTGCTCTAAAACGATCGCCGAAGTCTCTCGTTTCATCAACTCGTAAGCGGCTGTGAGCCCAGCAGGACCAGCACCAATGACAACAACGGGATAGTGTTCCATTTCTCAACCTTCAGGGACTTACTTAGGGACAGGGCCTGGTTCAAGACGGGGAATTTGCTTTGAGTCCATTACGCCAGTAGTAGCGCAGGGTACCTGCTGCAAATGCCAGGCCGCCATAGAGAAAGTACAGCCAGTGCCAGGGAATAACCTGAAGGGTGAACAGTAACCCTCGTTTTCTATAAAAAAAGCGATAGACAGGTAGATTCAGCCATAAAAGCATGCAACCAATTCCCACTCCCACAAACCACACCAGTGACCACCAATATCCTGCAATCATGCAGGCAAACAGAGCATAGGTCAAGATTAAGCTAACACGGCTGGCGTTTTTCAGGTTGAGGTCGTTGGAAAATCGGCGATCACGCCAGATTAATTCTGTCCAGGGAATGGCCCGGTAAAAGATTTCTGCCCGCAACAGAGAACCCACCCTCCAGTGCTTCAGATGCTTGACCTGCAAATCCTTGCACAGTCGAATGGGATATCCCGCCTGCTTGAGCCGATAGCCCAGCTCAATGTCTTCCACAGAAGGATAGCGATAGCGCTCATCAAAGCCGCCAACTGCCCAAAACACCTCGCGCTGAATCGCACCACAGGCTCCCCAAAAGGTAGTCGCTTCCTCGCATCCCGTTTGATGGGTGTAATGGTGAAACAGGTTCTTATATTGAGAAAGAAAATTGGGGGCATCCGGAGCATCATCATAGGATCCAATTAGAGCGGCCAGAGTGGGGCGATCGCGGAAAGTTTGGATCACTCCTTCAAGGGTTTCAGGGGTGAGGGTGACATCTGCATCAATAAAAAACAGGATGTCTCCTTGCGCAATTTCCGCCCCTCGATTGCGGGCACGGGCAGGGCCTCCATTGGTAGAAAGTCTGAGGACGATTGCCCCCGCCTGTTCTGCCCACAAACTGGAATCATCCGTTCCACCATCATCCACAACGATGATTTCTAACACCCTGGAGGCCACTGCTCTCAGGCTCTGCAAACACTGACGAAAACTGTCACCCCCATTATGGACTGGAACAATAATGGAAATCGTGGGAAAGGATTGAGTGAACTGATCAGAAGTTTCCCCGTCTGGCTGGGATTCGGTATTTCGCGTCTTCATTAAGATCCTGGTATCCTTGTTCCCAATCTTCCAGCAGTAGTATAGGACAATCGAAAACCCCTAAGACCAGCGTTTCTACCCCTCCCCTCATCCTCCCTCCACCCCCTGCTCTCCCGCGCCCTCCCTCCCCCATGCAATACATCTATCTCCACGGCTTTGCCTCCAGCCCACAGTCAGCTAAGGCCAGAGATTTGGGCGATCGCTTCGCTCAGCTCAACAGTCCCCTCCTGATTCCAGATTTGAACCAGGGAGACTTCACCCATCTCACACTCACCCGTCAACTTCAGCAGGTTGAGTCCCTGCTTCCTGACAACGAAGTTCCAGTTACTCTGATTGGCTCCAGCTTTGGCGGACTAGCCGCAGCCTGGTTTGGGCAGCAACACCCCCAGGTTCAGCGTTTGATATTGCTGGCCCCTGCCTTTGGGTTTCTCTCCCATTGGCTGCCAAAACTGGGGCAGGCTCAGGTGCAGCAATGGCAAAAAACAGGATTCTTATCGGTTTATCATCACGGCGAAGATCGCATGCTGCCGCTCAGCTATCAGTTTGTTGAAGATGCCGCTCAGTATCAGGAAGAACAACTTCAGTGTCCAGTACCCACCCTCATTCTCCACGGCAGGCACGATGAAGTGATTCCCATTGAAGCCAGTATTCACTATGCCCGAACGCGCCCCTGGGTGACTCTGGTCGAATTGAACAGTAACCACGCACTAACTGACGTTATGGATGAAATTTGGGAAGTGATTCAAAAATTTTGTCTGAGGGCCGTTTTTACTCCCTGAACACGGGCAGTGTGAAGTGGAAACAACTGCCCTGGCTATGGGTTGAATCTACCCAAATCTGACCATAGTGGGCTCGAATAATCCGCTGGCAGAGGGAAAGCCCGATGCCATAACCCTCCTTGTTTTCATCTCTGGCGAGCCGGAAATGATCTTCAAAGATGCGCTCCCGGTTTTCTTCGGGGATGCCAGGTCCGTTGTCGCATACACTGATCTGCACTTTCTGGGTGGTGCGATGCAGAATAGACAGCGCTATGGTTCCCCCTACGGGGGTGTACTTAATCGCGTTATCCAGCAGGTTAACAATCACCTGGCGTACCCGTTCCTGATCGGCAAGGACAGGGGGTAAATCGGACGGAATATCCTTCTCTACATGCTGAGATTTAGCGTTGAAGCGATCGCCCAGGTCTTCCAGCACCTCCAGACAGAGGGCACCCATGTCTAACTTTTGAGGTTGAATTCGCAGTTCCGCATGGGCGCCCCGTGCGGCCTGGAGGATATCGGTAATCATCCGGTCGATCGCCCGTGTTTGAGTCCGGGCATGCTTCAACAGTTGGGCCGTCAAAGCAGGAGTCAATCGGGTAGACCATCCCTTCACCGGGTCATGTCCCATTTCCAGGGTTTCCAGCGCAATGGAGGTCGCCGTTAATGGATTGCGCAGGTCATGGGCCAGCATGGCAATAATCTGATCCTTAAACTGGAGCTGATGTTCCAGTTCTTCCTTCTCTCGCTTCAGTCGGAAAACCTCGTCTGAAAGCTGGATAACCTCAGCTGAACGGGCGATCGAGTTAACAACTCTACGAATCGTAGAAGTCTTAGCAGTTTCAGGCTCAGATTTGCTAGCTTTACTGGCCGCGTCACTTCCTTCCGCAAGGGCCACCTTCGAATTTGCATTCGAAGAATGAGCGGGTTCAGTGGATAAGACTTTATCTGAGGGAGAGGCTCCCTTCTCTTCTGCCAGATTTTCAGAAGAAGGTTGAAGATAGCCCAAATCGTTGAGATAGTCTTCTACTGAGCGCTGCCAGTAAAGCCACCAATGTTGAAGTTGTTCAACCAGGTTATTGCCAGCCAGCGTTTGGCGCGGCTCAGGATGGATTTTAACCAGTGCCGGGGTTGCAATCAGCCGAAAATGCTCAGCCAGGTAGGGTTGCTCTCCAACATCCACCACCTGAAGCTCAAATGGATACTCTGCTCTCAAGTCCCTGAGCGTTTCCTGCACATGCCGGATCTGCTCCCTGGAACTGGGACGCCTATCAACAAACAGCAAAAGCTGTAAAGGCATTTCAATATCGGCTGATTTTTCAGGAAATGCCTGCATGCCAACACTTCCTCAGGACAAACGGGTTCGGGATATTCAGGATAGATGCTGGGTCAATTATCTACTTTGATCCATCTCTATAGCCTACTCTGTCAGACCGATTCCTGTCATGGCTAACCCGAACGACAAATCAGTACTGGACAGGGCGCATGGTGAATAGTGTAGTCTGCGGTGGGACCAAGACGGGCGTTGCGCAAAATGGGGCGAGGCTCTTCCTGGTTTCTTTCTAGGGATTTAGGCAGACGCAGGGTCGGCGGGGATGGCAGCAGCGATCGCCGCTTCCTATCACTCCCAAAAATCACCAGGTCAACCCCTTGCTGTTGAGCAACCTGGCAAATGAGAGGACCCGGTTCGCTGGTTTGTAGTAGGGTTTCAACCTGGAGGCCGGGAGTCTCCAACGCCTCCTTCGCCAGACGCAAAATCCGTTCACCCTGCTCTCTCTGCGCCTTTTGTAGCGACTGGTTCAACTGCCAGCTTGGAGTCGGGCCGACAAAAGGGCCAAACAGATAATCAATATTCAGAAATGGCTGTACATGAAGGAGGGTCACCTGCTGGATACCCGCAGACACCAATTGCTGGGTTGTAATAATTGCCGCCTGGGTTGCCGGGGAAGTCCCAACGACCACTAATACATGTTTCAATCGAGGTTCCACACCAGCCTCACCAACGCCCCTCGCTACCAAAACACTACAGGAAGAGTAGCGAGCAACCACTGCCGACACGCTCCCCAGCAATAATTCCCGCACTCCCCCCGTGCCACGAGACCCTACAGCAATCAACCCTGCCCTGATAGTCCGGGCATAGCTCAATATTTCCGTAGCAGGGCGGCCCCGACGAATTTCAACTGAAATCGGAAAGTTGGTTGGGAAATCAGTGTGTAGGAGCTCAGTCAGGCTCGCTTCCGAAAACAGTTTTTCAGGGGAGGAATTGGTTGGGTTTGCACGGTCTTGTGGTTCATCCGGTAGGAGTTCAGGTAAACGTCTGATTCTTCTTAGCAATTGGCTAGAGCGGCTAGAACGTCGGGGTTGCACCATCAGAGCCATAACCAGTGCTGACCTGGACTCCTCTGGTTGGGGCAGAGTTTGGGCGATCAGATACAGCCATTTCTGGGCAAGACGGGCACTGGAAGAGCCATCGGTTGCCAGCAGCAACGGCGGAAAGAGAATTGGAGAGGCTACTTCGTGCATGGCTTCGCTCCAGGCTTAGTCGGCCATCCAGTTCCATCCTTAAAGCCCATAATTGCTCTCACACAACCTGTATTTTTAGCAGCACGTCTCGCAGGTCTGGAAATCGTTCCAGTACTGAGATTCTATTCTCTATCGCAATGGACTTCCCTTCCTGGGCTAACCTATGGGGAAGGGTCGTCTTCCGGACGCCGATAAAAGGGTATCGTATGTTACTCTTTCCATTTTAAACTGGCAGCTTACTTCCACCTAGCTGCCCCGGAAGGGCTGTATAGATTAGTAATGAAGTGTCTAAACAAACGCCAATGAAAATTCTGGTCCTGGCATGGGAGTATCCTCCCCGCATTGTGGGCGGGATTGCTCGCCATGTGGCAGAACTTTACCCAGAACTGGTTAAGCGTGGACACGAAATCCATCTGGTGACGGTGGAGTTTGGTCAGGCACCCCGCTATGAAGTGGTGGATGGAATCTATGTCCATCGAGTCATGATTGGTCCCAGCCATGATTTTTTCCATTGGGTTGTCAATATGAATGAGAGCATGGGACGCCACGGCGGCAAGCTCTTAACGGAGGAGGGACCTTTTGACATTATCCATGCCCATGACTGGCTGGTGGGAGATGCAGCGATCGCCCTCAAGCATACCTTCAAAACTCCCTTAGTCGTTACTATTCACGCCACTGAGCACGGTCGCTATAACGGCATTTATACGGATCAGCAACGCTATATCCACGGGAAGGAAATGCTGCTGGCCTACAACGCCTGGCGCATCATTGTTTGTACCAACTACATGCGCTTAGAGGTTGAACGGGCGCTGCAATCTCCCTGGGACAAAATTGATGTTGTCTATAACGGCATCCGGGCGGAAAAGAAACAGCGCGATCCGGACTTTGACTATCAAAATTTTCGTCGTCGGTTTGCCCGAGATGACGAAAAGATTGTGTACTATGTCGGGCGCATGACTTACGAGAAAGGAGTCTCCGTTCTGTTAAGTGCGGCTCCTAAAGTGATTCAGGAGATGGGGGATCATGTCAAATTCGTTTTGATTGGGGGCGGCAATGCCAATCATCTAAAGCGACAGGCCTGGGATTTGGGTATCTGGCACAAATGCTTTTTTACCGGGTTTATGCCTGAAGATGATCTGGATAGGTTTCAAACGATCGCCGACTGTGCCGTATTTCCCAGCCTGTATGAACCCTTTGGTATTGTGGCGTTAGAAAGCTTTGCAGCCCGGGTACCGGTTGTGGTTTCCGATACGGGTGGCTTTCCGGAGGTTGTCCGTCATGGCAAGACGGGCATTGTGACCTGGGCAAACAATCCGGACTCCCTCGCCTGGGGCATCCTGGAGGTATTGAGAAACCCGGACTATGCCCGCTGGCTGGTTGACAATGCCTATGAAGATCTGGATCGCCGCTTCCGCTGGGATAAGCTGGCTCAACAGACAGAAGCCGTCTACGGACGGGTGATCCATGAGCGATCGCAAACAGTTTGGGAGTAGGGGGCGATCGCAGCCACAACTTCCACTTTTCTGGTTAGAATCTGCAAATTTTCTAGTTAGAATCTGCAAAAATATCCCGGAACTCAAATGGCTACTGACGACCGCCTGATCAACAGCAAACTGGATATCCTGATCGATCAAATTGGCCGCCTCACCGAAGGGTTGACTGAAATCAAGCTCCTGATTCAGCAACAGGCAGAAACTGCCAGGCAGCAAGCGGATTCCATTAAGCAACAAGCCGATTCCATCAAGCAGCAAGCAGAAACTGCCCGCCTTCAGGCAGAAAGCGTCAACAAACTCGTTGCTTTGCTGGAGCAGCGTTCCCTTTCACCCTAAGCCTGGAAGACGCTGCTTGCCCAAAACCCATACCCTTGTCAGTCTGTTTACGGTTTAATAAAACGTCGTTCAAATTTGAGATGAGTCGCGATCGCATTCATTCGCTTGAAACTCAGGTGAAGAATCAGGGCAACGAGTAATAAACCAGCCATGATCGAAATTGTAAGAATAAGGGGGTTGGCAAAACTGACTGTTAAGCCTAAACCCAGGCTGCTGCCTAAAATTACAGCTAGCAAAGAAATGGCGATCGCAAGCCCTTTTCCATGTCCCTTCGTCACCAGTTTCTCCACCACAGTACCGAGAGCGATTCCAATCGCAGCCCCACCTAGAACGCCAACCCCTGCTCCGATGATAATAATCGGCCCAGTTGGAGTAATAGTACCTGACACAATCTTCATCAATACAGCCGTCCCTACCCCAATTGCGGCTAATGTACTGGCCGTAGATCCTACGCGCCAGCCTGACGAGCGCATTAACCAAGCAGCCAGTTCCAATCCAATGCCAGCTCCTAGTAGACTTGTCAGCCCTGCCATATCTGTGGCCTCTGCCACGGTTCCTGCAACCAGAATTATCCAGGCAACGAGCCAGCTAACTCCTAATGAAAATAGACCCAGGAGGGACAGTAATCCATAGGGCAAAATGTTGGAATGAATTGGGGCCGCAGCCGTTTGAATGACAAGCTGTAATGGGTAAGTCTTTGCTAAGGTATTTGCGTGAAGTAACAGTTTACGATGGTAGGTTTTGCCAGCCATCAATTTCTGAGTGTCTACTGTTACTTGACATTCGATTTCGCTACCAGTAAATGTGATTGGCTCTACGGTAATCCATTGATAGAGTTCCGATGGTGGATCATGGGGGTGGGGAGCAATCTCCCAGTTCCCTTCCAAAATTGTCTCCGGGATAGGGTTTGTAATTACAACAGGTTGGGTTAAGTGCTCTCCCAACCGCGACGCCTTAAATTCCAGATTTGACTGGCTAAATTGGGCCTCTGGAGGACGTAAAGGGGAGGTCGGTACGGCTGCCAGGGCAGTAACGGCATTCGGAAAGCGATCCTTTAAGCGGGGTTCTACCATCTTTTCCAGCCAGTTCACCCAGTGAACATTCAACTTGGGAATCAGGTGCTTAAAGCTAACCCGGTAGCTGATATCCACTAAATCCCCGATTCGATCAGACTTGGTGTTGGTCAGAAGACAGATGAGCGCCATGCCCAGCCCATAAAGGTCTGATGCCTCTGTCAATTGACGATTAAAGAGTTGTTCTGGCGGCATGAAGCCGAGCGTTCCTTTGACCACGCTGCTAACACCCACTTCCCCCTCGCCCACATGGGCAAATCCAAAATCAACTAAATAAACATTGCCTTCGTCATTGACCAGGATATTTGCAGGTTTGATATCCCGATGAATGACGGGTGGAATTCGATTTTGGAGATAAACGAGAATTTCTAAAGCGGCGATCGCAATTTGCTTGATCTCTTCTGGATTAAAACTACGAGCCTCTGCCAGGGAAACCGCATCCTTGTACTCCTGCACCATACAAAAGCCATCATCCGTATGAAATGCATCAAGATAACGCGGAATACCGGGATGATTCAGTTCTTTCAGGAGTTGAATTTCGCGATCGTAAGCATCATAGCCTGACCAACTTGAACCTGATTTAGCAAACTGAAACTGCTTAATGACAACTTTTTGCTGAGTTTTGGTATCCGTTGCCAGATAAGTCACCCGACCACCCGCCCGGTTATGTCCAAGTTCCTTCTCAACCCAATAGTGGTAGTGGGAAAAGTCAGGGAAATCATTCATAATTATCGCCAGATGAAAGAGCGGGTCGGCGGTACATCGATTATTCTCCAATAAAGTCTACGTGAAATTTTGGAAAATAGAAGAAATTTTGGTAGTGCCCAAATCGTAATGATTTGTGAGTTGTTAATGATGTCGGCTGGCGCCGCTCATCATTAACTTGTTAGGTCTACCGAAATTTTGACATCAATTTTACCAGGGAGATTCTTTTGAGTTGAAGCCTAACATGCAGGTTAGGAGTTGCTGGCAATCGGTCAATTTTCAATTGGGGAACTACAGGGTGTACTGGAGTACTGGAATTGTCTTTAAGGTTTTCAACTCCTCTAAAAAACTTTTGTCTGTCTGCATTATTCTGCTTGAACTCTACAGCCTTGATCGGAAAGCCTCTTTAAGTGATTGGTAGGTGCATACTCCAACTCATCAGTCGATTTTGGCCTGAATCGGCCAGTCAGAGCGTATTCTGCTAATCCAAAATATTCTCGCGCAATTAAAGAAATTTGTTCTTGAGTATTCCATTGAGGGGGAAGCGGACTGGGGTGGGGAAGGACTTGAAATCCCACACTTTGGAATGAGAGTAGCGATCGCAGCATATGGGGAGTGTCCGTCACCAGTAGGATTTTTTGAATATCTTGAGGGCGCAAAATCACGCTGGAATATAGCGCATTCTCTTCTGTGCTTTCAGAACAACGTTCACCACTCAAAACCGATTTTGATACTCCACTGTCTTTTAACAGGGCAATAATTTCTCGAGCATCTGACATCCCACTGACAAAAATTTTGGTAGCTCGATGGTTCTCCCAGAGTTGATCTGCAATCTCTACGCGCCAGTTGCGTAATGCCTCGCCTCGACCTAAAACAACAATTGAATCGACAGGTTCACCAGTGTCTACTGGTAGTGGAAAGGTCAAACCCCAGCTTGCAAGGGCAACCATAACTGGAGAAGTGATGATCAAGAAGCCCACGACCAGAATCGCAAAGGGACGGAGAAACCAACGTCGCCACCGACGAGAGCTAACTAGCCAGAAAATCCAGAGCAGGGCCAGCAGGATTAGTGCTTCTATCATGAACTCTGTCTTTAAATCTAAAGAGCTTTTCAGGAAACCTACTCACCCGAAGGCTTTCCTAAAAAAGACGTGGGTTCTTCATCAAGCAGTTGCTCACCCTGAGTTGATGCATAATACCGATGATAAGAATGATACAAATCGTTCGCGTAATCTTTAGCGCCATTTGCAACCAGTCCCAGCACTGGCACCGACGAGAGTTTTAAGCCATCCAGAGCTTGCCTCAACACAAAACTCTTGGTTTTACCTAAACCAACAACCATGACAGTTCCATCGGTTTTTGCGGCAATCAGTTTGGCATCAGCAAGCCCCGTTAAAGGTGGCGTATCGTAGATGACCAGATCGAAATGCTCCTTAAATTGCTCCATCAGGTCTTGCATCTTTTGAGAGGAAAGGAGTTTGGTAGGATCAGGGGGCACAGGCCCAGCGGTTAGAACAAATAAATTCTTCTCAAGAGGCGATCGCTGAATCACCTGTTCGTAATCTAAATTCAGAGAAATGACACTGCTAAGTCCATGCACATTGTCTAAATCCAAACGATTATGCAACTGAGGTAAGCGCAGATCCGTATCAACCAGCAGAACCCGCCCTCCCAGAGCGGCAGCAGCCTGAGCCAGATAAACAGACACGGTAGACTTTCCCTCGCCCGGTACCGATGAGCAGATGACAAAGGAGCGGATGCGCGCATCAGAGCCTAGCAGCAGGATATTCGTGTAAAGCGAGCGAAACGCTTCCAGAAAGGGAGAAGAGATGTAATGAATGGGTTTTGCATCGTGATCCAGCCCAAATCTCTGCCGCACTTGCTGAACCAATCCTCCAACACTCCTAATCGTGGTCAGCTTTTCAAGCCCTTCTAAATCTGGATTAAACGGAATGACACCCAGAATTGGAAGTTTAGTCTCTTTTAATTCATCCGGGCTGTAAAGAACGTTGCTCAATCGATCCAGTAGCAATGCTAACCCGACGCCCAAGAGTAACCCTAGAATTGCTCCCAGCATTGCTGTTTTCTTGACATTAGCAGCGGAAGGAATAGGAGCAGTTGGTGGCGTAAGGATTTGCCAGGGAACTTTCCTCTGTCCTGCATCAATTCGTAGCGCCTCGCGCTTTGCCAGAAATTGGTTCAGGTTCTCTGTTGCGATTTTGAGTTCCCGTTGAATATCTGTAAATTGTCGGGAAATCACAGACAATTGCTTGACGCGACGATTTAGGAGATCTTCAGTTTGGGCCAGGATGGTGCTGCGGGCCTCTAATTCACGAATTCGGCTGGCAACATCTTCCTGCACATTCTGACCTTCTTGACTGAGAAGGCTGAGGAGATTGCGTTGCTGATCACGCAAAACTTTAATTTCAGGGGTATCTTCCCGAAACAAAGTTCCTTCTTTTGCAATCTGGCTCTGAACGTCTAATATCTGCCCTAATAAGTTCTGGTAACGATTGCTGTCCTTGAGAGCAGAACTGGCAGCCGATTCGTTTGTTTTTTGGATCAGCTGATTATTCAAATCCACATAGAGGGCGCGAGCTTCGTTTAATTTAATCTGAGTTTCAAGCCGCTGCTGTCCAATCAATGTGGCTTGCTCTGAAAGCTGTTTTCCTTGAGATTCGGGGTCAATCAGATTGTACTGTTGGCGAAAGCTTTGCAATTGATCTTGAATGGTTTCAACGCGTTGTTGCAATTGGGGAAGTTGGGCATCGACAAATTCAATCCCCTGACGGACATCTGCTAAACGTTCTTCCAGACTGTAGTCCAGATAGGCTTTTGCTACCAGATCAAGGACTTTCTTCACCAATTCTGGGTCTTTGTTCACATAGCTGACATTCAGAATCTCACTATTGGGAACCGGGGTTACGACCAGGCTAGCTGCGATCGCGCTGTAGCTGAAACCTGGGTACTGGGTTTTGAGCTTATCTGCAATTGGAGAAAGAAGCTTAGGGCTGACTAAAAGCTTGAGCTTCGTCTGATCAATCCCTTTCTGAGTATCCTGCTCCCGATTACTCAAGGTTTGAGGAACTGAAGAAATTACCTGGGCTTCAACGGTAATAGGCTTGGTGAGAATTTCAAAACTCCCCTGGTACGTCGGAGTACTCGTTAGGGCCTTCAATGTAGCCGCAGATGTGACAATAATTGTAACCCCAGCAATGATGGGAATTTTGCGGCGAAGAGCAGCCACAACTTGACCCAGATTCAGCCCACCCTCATCCCCTTCTTGAGATTGATTAGGGTTGACTAGTGGCAGTGGCTGGAACCGCCAGCCAATTAAGCCTTTAGATGATACTTCTTGACTCTCCATCTTGGTCTCTGTCCACTTGTCGAGGTTATCTGTGAAATGATCGAAGCCCTATCGTTAATCCGCTACTTTCCCTGATTTATCTGCATCTTACGCAAGTGATGGAATCGTTCAAGCTGTCCAAATTTGGATTGAATTTGGATTGAAGGGTTATTGTCCAGTTATGATTCTGAAGATACTGAATAACGATAGAAAGCCGTTGATTGGAGTCAATACCGAATTCAAATTGTCTGAAAATGTCGTTAGCGCAGAGCGGTTAACAATAATAATGTCATCGTTGTGCAGTGGAGGGTTTGTTTTCTCATTCAGCTCATTATCGAAATTCACATCAATTTTGCGCTTTGAAATCGTACCGTTTGAGTTTAATCGGATCAAATCGACCGAGCTCTTGCGTGCTCGAGTAGTAAAGCCGCCTGCTGCTAAAACAGCTTGATTCAAAGGAGTATTGGGTGGAATTCTCACCAGTCCGGGATTCTTCACTTCTCCAACGATATTGACGCGGATGCTGTCTGGAGAAAAGCTGGCAGCCGCAATTTGAATAGAGTCAGCAGGTAAAATCTCAGAGGCCGTTGGAATCACGATCGTGTCTCGATCTTGCAGGAAGAGATCCTGGCTCACATCTCCTTCTTTGAGCAATTTCCAGAGGTCAATGCTGATTGTCTGCTCAGCACCTGTTCGGGTCAGGCGGCGGACCTGGATACGGCGGATATCGGCCTGAGGTCTAATCCCGCCAGCTACCTGAATAGCCCGTGTAATGGTGGGTGGAGTCGAGATTCCGCCTGTTCCCCCTGCCTGCCCTGTTTCACCAGCCGCACCCGTTCTGGCAGAGGCCGTCACGGTATGGGGGCCAGGTCTATAAACCTCCCCCACTACAGCAATATTGAGTCCCTGGCTTCTGTCTGAAGCAAAACTAGCAGAAGCAAGCTGAATCGATTCCGCCAGGTTTGGTTCCCTGATAGTGGGAACCGAGATCGAATCTCCTGCTCGTAGAACAATGTCTCGACGGGAATCGCCAGAGTTCAGAAACTCCCACAGGTCAACCTGAATAATTTGCTCTCCTGACCTCCGGGGACGACGAACCTCTACTCGGCGCAGGTCGGCCATTTGAGTAATACCACCGGCTCGCTCCAGTGCACGGGTTACAGTGGGCAACTGGGAAGCGGCGTCTCCTGCGGAAAGGGTATAAGCGCCGGGACGGTTAACTTCACCCGAAATTCCAACCTGTACTGGGCGAGCTGCAAGCAGATTGAGATTGACAATGGGATATTTGAGTATCCTGGCATAGCGCTCAGAAATCGTATCAGCCGCTTCTTTAAGGGTCATGCCATCCACGGCAACACTGCCGACTTGGGGGAGGTTAAGGGAACCATCAACCAGGACTTGATACTCTCCAGTAAATTGGGGCAGTTTGAAGACTTCAACCCGGACTCGATCGCCCGCTCCCAACGTATACGCATCCTCAGTATCAAGGCTCAAACTGGGAGCCGTTGAATTGGCTTTAGCAGACGGTTGCGCAAGTCCTGGAAAGGGATGGGCGATCGCAACGCACACCGGCAACGTTAAACCTGCAATTAATAAAGTGAAATACTGAGGACGACCTTCAGGGGCTCGAAATAACATAAGCTTCTAAAATAACATAAGTTTCTATCTGTTGAAGGCAATTCCATATTATCGCCATCCCTACTATCTGTTTTCTGCGTCACCCAATCTTTATCAAAGTTTTTTCTGCATCGATGGGTCTATGCTATGACACCACTAACAAAGGCTATTCCGGCTTGCCGGAGAGAGAGTAGCGTAAGCGACTCTTTTATCTAAAACAGAATCCCTGGAATATTGATTTTGTTTGATGATAAGCGACGCTGATCACCAAATCTTCAGAGGAACCCTGACAAAAAGTGAGCCAGGAACACGATAGGATCTGAATCACCTCAATTCTTTACAACACCGATTTTCCATGGGTATCAGGATTATTGACAGTTTTGACAGCAGTTTCACCCTTGAACCTGCTGCCCAAGCAATCCTGTTTGAACGACTCAAAAGTGAGGCATTTCTTCAGCAGGTGGCAGAGCAGTCGCAATGCCCGCAAGTTCAGTTTACCGGGCTGCTTTTCCAGCCAGTTCCCTACAGCCAATCGACTCCCAAAGGGATGCCTGCCGAGTTCGAAAAGTACTATGCGTCCAGGGATTACGCTATTATCAATGTCTCCCCTAACTTTATGTTCAAGGCAGCGATTTTTAAGCCCAGTCGGTTGTGTGCCATCTACCAGAAGGTGGGCTATTAGTGATGTCTACCCTGGCCGACCTGGATTTTATTCCCTACCTCAAGAACAGTGGCGAACTTCCCAATCAGTTTTTGGGGAAAGTAGGTGTCTACGCAATTTTTGACGAGGTTCAGAAACTGCAATACATCGGCTACTCGCGGGATGTTTACCTGAGCCTTAAGCAGCATCTGGTTCGTCAGCCCCATTTGTGTTACTGGATTAAAGTGCAGACGATTGATCGTCCCAGTCGGGCAATTTTAGAAGAGATTCGCGATCGCTGGATTGCAGAGAATGGTTCTGTACCGCCAGGAAATCGTTCGGAGGTGGCCCAGTGGAATCAGCCCATTGATGTCAAGCATCTGATGAATTCAGATGAGCAAACCAGCTACACTTCTGCCACTGATGAACTCGCCCAAACCAAAATATTGAAGCAGGTTGCCCGACGGGTTGAAGCAGAGATTTTAGATACATTACGGGCTCGTGGAGTACAGGAGGATATTCGCTTTAACCCTAAGCTGAAGGAAGCAGGACTACTGGATTTGAAGTAGCGATTGCGCAGATATGCTCATCTATGCCCCAGCACCCCCTGGAAGATCAATAAAGCGAGTCAGCCACAGAGGTTCTTTGGCTTCTCGTTCAACGTAGGCAACTACTGTAAATTCTTCGCAAATTTCCATCCACACTTCAAAATGCTTCTCTTTCGCCTCAGTTGCCACAATGGGATGTTTGAAAGACTCATGCAGGCGGTAGGTGACGCGAGTGCAGGCGTTGAACTCAGTGTCAGTGTACGCATCTAACCAAACTTTGACCCAGTAGCGTCCGGGTGCTGCGGCTGCCCTGGAACTGATTTCTCTGGCCGCATGAACCAGATAGACGGCTTCCGCGATCGCGGTTGAATGCTTCTGGTAATCCACCACGGCCTCAGTGGCACTGGGTGACACCGGGATACCATCAACCCCCTCTGCCGTCACCGCTTCCACGCTTGGGTTCATCAGAGCCGGAGGGGCCCCTAACTCAAAGTAACCAGCCCTCAGCGGAGAGCCTGCCTCAATTCGCTTGACCAGCACAGTAAAGAGCCGACTGGTTCTGATCAAAACGGTTACAAACACCCAAAAAGCAATCCACAGAATGGTTTGCAGAAGAGGCACCAAGGCTGGGTCAATCAGATTACCTGAAGTGCGAGAGGGATTAGCATTAGAAAGAACTTGGGCGGCTGGGCGATCAGCAAATACCCATCGAGCCATTTCAGATTTCTGCAAGAACAAGTACCTCCTATCCTGGTAGAAGCCCTTTTCCTGCCAACCATTCCCGGTTAAACAGCTTGGACTGATAGCGGCTGCCACCGTCACACAAAATCGTCACAATCCGATGTCCGGGTCCCATCTGTTTTGCCAGAGCAACGGCAGCCCCCACATTAATCCCCGTCGACCCCCCCAGGAACAACCCATCTTTCTCCAGAAGTTGATAGACAACTCGCACCGCTTCCACGTCATCTACCTGAATTGCATCATCAGCAGGTGCTCCCTCCATATTGGCAGTCACCCGACTGTTTCCGATTCCTTCAGTAATAGAATTTCCCTCTATCTTGATTTCACCCGTCTTGACATAGCTGTAGAGCCCACTCCCCATAGGGTCGGCAACCACACACCGAATATCTGGGTTCTTTTCCTTCAAGAACATAGCCACTCCAGCATAGGTGCCACCCGTCCCAGTAGAAGTGACCCAGGCATCCACTGTTCCATCGGTTTGTGCCCAGATCTCGGGTCCGGTTGTTTCGTAATGGGCGCGGCGGTTTGCCAGATTGTCAAACTGGTTCGCCCAAATGGCATTTTCCATTTCTGAAGCCAGCCTGCCGGAGAGTTTGACATAATTATTGGGATCCCGGTAAGGCACAGCAGGGACTGGACGAACTTCCGCACCCAGTGTTCGCAACAGGTCCATCTTCTCCTGGGATTGGGTTTCGGGGATGACAATCAAACACCGATAACCCTTGGCATTGCAAATATGAGCAAGCCCGATTCCCGTATTTCCGGCAGTTCCTTCAACCACAGTGCCGCCCGGCTTAAGAATACCTTTTTCTTCTGCGTCCTGGATGATGTAAAGCGCCGCCCGGTCTTTGACGGAACCGCCCGGATTCAGAAACTCTGCTTTTCCCAGGATTTCGCATCCTGTCTCTTCGCTAAAGCTATTGAGCCGAATCAACGGAGTGTTACCTACGGTGCCGACAAATCCACGTTTGATATCCATTCTGAAAAAAACTCTAGAAACGACCTGAATGATTCCTCTCTAAAATTTTCGCCTAATATAGCCGTCCTAAATTTAGTTGCGAGATGGTTCTCCTGGCTCGCCGGTGAAAGAGTAGCTTAAGCTACTCTTTCACCTCAAACAGAATCCCTGAAATATTGATTTTGTTTTGGTGATCAGCATCGCCTATCACCAAACTCTCAGGAGAGCCTGCGAGATGGAGAAGCTTTGTACTTACAGGTTTTTTTCAGTTGAATTAGCCACACTCTTCAAGGGGGCAGGGGCTAAGGGGCCAGGGGCTAGAGCTAAAGAGTGGTTTATGCATTGGAAACCAGTACTCTTTGGCGTAAGTTTGGCAACTATTGGAAGGGAATAGGGAGTCGAGAATGGAGGTTTGGAATGGCCGATTGATTTACGCTAAGCCCTACTAGTTGTAATTCAAACTATAGCTATAGTCACTAAGCTTAGGACGGGATGCAAGAGTGGAACCCCTGGCGACAGCTATAGCGACCATAGCGATGTCCATTACCACAAATAAAACAAATAAAAAGAGAGGGTAGGTACTGTCACCCACCCTTCTGCTAGTGGTTAATGGCTTATACTAATCCTTTGTGAAACCGCATATGGCCTTGCCCACACCCAACTTCCCATTGACAAGGGGATATGCCGTAGGAGGTAGAGTTCATCCACGCAACTTTACAAGAGATTGGTATTAATACCTTACTTGTTAGGTTGAGGAGTCAACCGTAAATAAGGCTTAACCTCTGTGATCCCTTTGGGAAATCTTTGCTTGGCTTCTTCCGTAGGAATGGAGGGCACCACCACCACATCATCACCATCTTTCCAGTTGACCGGAGTGGCAACACCATAGTTATCAGTCAATTGGAGGGAATCAATGACCCGCAGGATCTCTTCAAAATTACGGCCTGTGCTGGGGGGATAGGTGATAGTCAGACGCAGTTTTTTCTGAGGGTCAATTACGAATACTGTACGTACAGTCACCTTCTCGTTCGCATTAGGATGAATCATCCCATACAGGTTAGATACCGACTTATCGGCATCCGCAATAATGGGGTAGTTAACCGTAGTGTTTTGGGTTTCGTTGATGTCGTTGATCCAGCCCTTGTGAGACTCAGTATCATCAACGCTGAGAGCAATCACTTTCACGTTTCGCTTTTCAAATTCGGGCTTCAGCTTAGCCACTTCACCCAGTTCCGTGGTACAAACGGGGGTGTAATCTGCCGGGTGGGAAAAGAAAACTACCCAACTATCACCCGCCCAGTCATAAAAATTAATCTCGCCTTCACTGCTCTGCTGAGTGAAGTTAGGGACAGTGTCGCCTAATTGGAGAGCCATAAGCGAATTTCCTTCAATTACTAGAATGAGAGTCTATTTTTTGCTCTGTGTTTACCCTAATGATCATGCCATAAAACCCGGTTTTCCGGTCGGAGTTTAGATCTATTTTATGATTTCAACTGGTCAGTAGTTCAGTTGACTATAAGAAGAGGAAGTGGGGCTGGCTCCAGACGGGGGGCACCCCCTACACCTCGAAAATTGTCTCAGCTTAATTGCGTCTAGTCAGTAATACTGAGATTCCTTACTTTTCTGGCTCCATTGCAGCTTAATATGAAGCGGGTATGAATGGAGTACAGGCTGGCGAGCAAATCTCTGTAAAGAAGATGTAAAGAAGGTTTCCGGATCGTTTTCCGAACGAAGGCTAAGCTATAGCAGTTCCGCACAGATATCTGGGCAGTATTGATATGGAGAAATCTATCAGGATTCTCACGGTTTTTCCAGGTAAAGCTTGCATAAAATTTAATGCAGTGCCGGAAATAAACTCAGAACCTATTCGAAAACTAGAATTGCTACTGCTTAAATCAATAGGTAGTAGCGTCAATAGGTAGTAGCGATTGTCCTGAAAGGGGAATGCCCAGCCTATGTCAGCGGTTTTCGGATAGCCTTTAGACAACACAGCACAGACTCTGAATTTCTAATATTTGGTTACTTCATGGAATTACAAGAATCAAAAGCCCTGCTTATTGTTGATGAACAGCCCCTCTCTCTGAGGCAGTGCTTGCGGTACTTGCAGTCGGCAGGCAAACTGCAACCCTTTATCGGAGATATTCTGCGCCAATATGTCCTGGAGCGTGAACTGGCAACTCGACAGGACCTGGATATCAGCCCTGCCATGATTGAACAGGCTGTGGTTGATTTTCGTTTAAAGCAAAACTTGACTGATCCCCAGGTGTTTCAGGATTGGTTGACCCGCAATGGCATTAATTATGAGCAGTTTCACAGTCAAATCTCAAACAGCTTCAAGCTGGAAAAATTAAAGGCAGTGGTCACTGAAGCTCGGATACAGGAGCATTTCATCGAGCGAAAACTGTTTTATGACCGGGTCGTGCTGTCTCGCATTGTTGTCCCCAGTCAAGACATGGCCGACGAGCTTCACAGCCAGATCATGGAAGGGGCCAGTTTTGAACAACTCGCCCGGGAATACTCGATCGCTGATGAAAAAGTTGCTAATGGCATGATGGGACCAGTCAGCCGGGGAACGATGCCGGATACTCTGAGAGCCGCCATTGACTCAGCCAGTCCTGGGGAATTGGTTGGCCCTATCCAGGTAGAGAACCATTGGGCCATTTTCCGAGTTGAGCAGTTTATTCCGGCAACCCTGGAAGATGCTCCCCTGCGTCAGGCTATGCAGAACGAACTGTTTGAGCGGTGGGTGGCGGAAAAAATCCAGACAATGACCGTTAAGCTGCAGGTTAACGACTAGTGTTGCAAACATTAAGTTTTCCAAAATGGAGGTTTAGGGGCTTTGCCCCCAAGCAGGGGTTCTACCTCCGAACGCCAGGCTCCTAATTGTCAATTTTTTGATACGAAAATCGACTCTCATTAGGAGAAAGCACTAGTTTAAACATGCCACCCATCTGTCTATCTTCTTAACTGTTTATGCTTGTGCAGGTGATTCAATGATTGCCCAAGACCTTGTCAATCTGCCCTGGAACGTTCCTCCCCTTAGCTTCTTAAGCCCCGACCAGCAGGTTCAATTCAAACAGGCGGCGGATATTCGTCGCTTTAGCCTGGGAGAAATGCTCTGGTCAACGGAGGCACCTGGCAGCCAGATGCTGGTACTGGCAGGTAAGGTCCGCCTGATTCCAGAGGAAGGGCAGTCTATCATCCTGAAGCAGGGAGATTGGTTGGGAGATGCGCTGGAACTGCCTGGCTTCTGGCGGGCCAGGGCAGCAGATAAAGATGTGGCCGTGGCACTCTGGAAGGCAGATTTGTGGAGCAAAATTTCTTCTCCTGAGCTGCAACAATACTGGGCTTTGCAGCGATTACGCTATCAGCCTCAAACGGAAATCACTCGCCAGCCCACTTCAGACTTTCCCTTTGTGCCAGGGGTCAATACGGCTGCTGCCTGTTTGACGATGGTAGCGAGTCATCTGCAAAATCCTGCCCAGTTGGAATGGGTGCAGCGCCAGATCCGCAGCCAGCAACCACCCGATGTGGTGGAGGCATCGGAGAAGTTAGGGCTTCAGTTGCGCCGGATTGAGACGACCTGGAACGATTTGCGTAAAGTCCCGCTTCCGGCTCTGATGCAGTGGCGAGAGGGAGAAAGTGTTAATGGAGCCACTTCCAATCTGCGCGATCGCAGCACCACTCCCTTCCACTGGGTACTGGTCTACGCGATGCGAGGCGATCGCCTGATTATAGGAGATCCTCTCAACCCCGCCCGCACCTGCGAAAGTGTACCCCGCGCCCTGGTGGAACCCGCCTGGAATGGGCAACTGTGGCTGGTGGAAGCCGTTCAGAAGCAGGAACGGTTCAGCCTAGCCTGGTTTTTGCCCGCAGTGATGAAATACCGGGGGCTGCTGACGGAGGTGCTGATCGCGTCCTTCACCCTGCAAATATTGGGACTGGCAACCCCAATCATCACCCAGGTGGTGATTGACAAGGTGATGGTGCAGGGCAGTCTGCCAACCCTGCATGTGATGGCGATCGCCCTCCTTGGTGTTGCCTTCTTTGAAGGGCTTCTGGGTATTCTGCGCCTGTTCATCTTTACCCACACCGCCCGCCGATTAGACCTCAGCCTTTCGGCCCAGCTTTTCCGCCATCTGATGCGGCTGCCCCTTTCCTACTTTGAGCAGCGCCGGGTTGGGGATACCGTCGCCCGCGTTCAGGAGTTGGAAAATATCCGACAATTCCTTACCGGAACAGCGCTCACAGTGGTTCTGGATGCCTTCTTTGCGGTGGTGTATCTGGCAATCATGATTTATTACAGTGCCATTCTGACTCTAGCGGCACTGGCGGTGATTCCGCTGTTTATCATCCTCACCCTTACGGCGACCCCCATCCTGCGCAACTGGCTTAACGAAACCTTCAACCGCAGTGCTGATAGCCAATCCTTCCTGGTAGAAACCGTGACTGGAATTCAGGCGGTGAAGGCCCATACGGCTGAAAAGGCAGCCCGCGATCGCTGGGAAGGTCTCTTTGCTCGCTTCATTCGTACCGGATTCAAAGCTTCCACTACTCAAAACATCAGCAGCAACATAGCTGACTTCCTCACTAACCTTTCCTACTTGATTGTTCTTTGGGTCGGTGCGACTCTGGTGATTGAACAAAAACTCACCATCGGCCAGCTCGTCGCCTTTCAGATGCTCTCCGGTAGAATGACTGGCCCCCTGCTGCGTCTGGTACAACTCTGGCAAAACTTGCAACAGGTCCTGCTTTCTGTTGATCGGATTGGTGATATTCTCAACACGGCTCCCGAAGCCGAAGCAGGTTCTGGTCTGGTGCTTCCCCCCCTCAAAGGGCAGGTCACCTTCGACCAGGTTTTCTTCCGCTATCATCCCACCCAGGAACCTGTTCTGCGAGGAATTTCCTTCAGTGTTGAGCCCGGCATGCTAGTCGGTGTGGTTGGGCGCAGCGGCTCTGGCAAGAGTACCCTTTCTAAACTGCTTCAGCGCCTCTATCCAGTAGAGTCGGGGCGCATTTTAATTGATGGCTTTGATGTGAAAAGTGCTGACCTGGCATCACTCAGGCAGCAGATTGGTGTTGTCTTACAGGAGGACTTCATCTTTAACGGTTCCGTCCTTGAAAACATTAGCCTGGGCAATCCAGATATCACTTCCGAACAGGTTGTAGAAGCAGCCCGACTGGCTGTCGCCCACGACTTCATCAGTGAACTGCCCCACGGTTATGAAACCAGTGTCGGTGAGCGGGGAACTGCCCTCTCCGGGGGGCAACGTCAGCGACTGGCTCTGGCTCGTCTCTTCCTCTCCAAAGCACCTATACTAATTTTAGACGAAGCCACCAGTGCCCTTGATGCGGAGACTGAGCAACAGGTTCTGCAAAATCTGCAACGGGTTTCTCAAAATCGCACCGTCTTTCTGATTGCCCACCGCTTTGCTCCACTCAAGCGAGCAGACCTGATTGTTGTGCTGGAGAGGGGAGTTCTGGTTGAAAAAGGAACTCACACGGAGCTATTGCAAAGTAAAGGACTATACTGGTCGCTTTATCAACGGCAACAGGCTTCTGTCTAAAGAAGCTAAGAGGTAGTAAACATAGAAGGTTCTCCCGGCTTGGCGGTGAAAAAGTGGCGTAAGCTACTCTTATTGATTCCAGAACATCGAGTTGACCAGGCGATCGCCTCCCGCTTTCAGAGCCAGCAGCGAATGGGCGATCGCAAATATCAGAACTGCCGGTACAGTCATCAGATGCACTACTCGCAGTGGAAACCAGCCGCCAAAGAAATCCACAATCCAGGGAAATTGTGCGGGCTTATACATGCCAATGCCTGTAAACAGAGCTAACAGCAGAATCGGAATGATTGAGGTATAGACAATTCGATGCCAGGCATAGATGCGTCGCTTTGAATTTTTGCTCATTTGAAGGGCTTTGATGTCATTGCTGCCCACATAGCGATGCTTCCAGCGCCGACTGACCAATACATACACCCCATACCAGAGTAAATTCAGGGAAAAGAACCACATTGCTGCAAAGTGCCAGTGGCGCGCTCCCGCTAACCATCCACCCAGGGTCATGAGTAGGGGAAAGTCGTAACCACCCCGTCCGCCAAAGACAGGGTTGGCATTGTAGATGCGTAAACCACTGGTCAGCATCAGGAAGAGGCTAATGACATTGACCCAGTGAAAAATCCGAGCAGGGCTTGCCTGATGGAATTTGGGGTGCTGGCGATCGCCAAATTCAGAGGATGAGTCCATCGCGATATATGGTAAAGACGCTTTTAACAGGTCTCCATCTCCTGGTAAAAGGACAAACCCACTCCAAATTTTAGCTTAATAGGAAGCAGCCCATTTCTGCCTTTTCTATTAACCTGGCAACTGTTGTGACTACAGACGCCCTCACCCTAAATCCCTCGCCCATTTTGGGCGAGGGACTTTCGATCCGGCTCCCCTTCTCCTCATTATGGGAGAAGGGGTTGGGGGATGAGGGCGGTTCGGAATGCACGATCAAATACTGCCAGGTTAATAGAATAGTTGCTGAAGTTATGCCGCAGAGTACTAAGTGGGCATTATGCAGAAATGGATACTACTCATTGCCAGAATTTGCCTCGCTGCTATTTTCCTGAAGTCTGGCTTTGACAAAATTGTTGGTTATGAAGAAACCCTAAAGTTTATGGAATCAGCGGGGCTGCCGTTTCCTGGCTTGCTGTTGCCTCCAACAATTTTAATTGAATGGTTGGGTGGACTGTCGGTGCTGCTGGGGTACAAGACTCAATGGGGAGCGATCGCCCTCATTATTTTTCTGATTCCTGTTACGCTGATTTTCCATACCAATTTTGCGGAGCAGATACAGCAAATCCAGTTTTTCAAGAATCTGGCTATCATTGGTGGACTTTTGATGCTGATTGGCACAGAGCCAGGAGCGTTGAGTTTGGATGCCCGTAAGAAATGGAATGGGCGATCGCGGTCAACAACTGAACCATAATGCAATTACAACCATTTGCTACAGCCTCTGCCAGAGACAAAATTCTGGTCAAATTTTGCGATACAGTTTTTGACGGACATTTATAGCAGGCGCCAGGAGTTACAGCGAGTTTCAAATGCATAAACCACTCTTTAGTCCTTGGCCCCTGACCCCTGGCCCCTTAAAGAGGGTAGCTAACTCAACTAAAAGTCCCTGTAACTACAAGCCGCTGTTGTATACAAGCCGCTGTTGTCAACCATCGGCTCGTGGAACTGTAGACGTTGTGAGTGAGTAAGTATGGTGAAATATCGAGCAATTCTTACTGCTGTTTTGGCTGTTGTGATGGTGTTTTTGCTTAGCCTGGGCAATGGGGCAGAAGCGAAGCGGGTTGCAAAGCCCCTTTCCTATACCAGTGAGCAGATTAGCCAGATCCAGGAATATGGTTCAGAATTGTCCGCCCTCCGCGATCGCATGCCTGAACTGGCAGATTTGATTCAGAAGCAGGATTGGGTCTTTGTTCGCAACTTTATTCATGGGCCGCTTGGGGAACTCCGGGCTAAGATGCTGTACGCCGCTCAGAATCTGTTGGGAGACGACCAGAAGCAGGCCCGCGCTGTTGCGAAGGCGGTATTTGATAATCTGGTAGCCATTGACCAGGCAGCCCAGAACAGAGACTACAAGTTGGCTATCCGCAACTATGCGGAAACCATTCGAGATTTTGACAATTTCCTGAATTTATTGCCAAAAGAGTAATGATTCTGATGGCTGTTTGCCTGATTATGCTAGTACAGCAAAACGAAAGTTTTGTTGAGGGTGCAGGGGGGGAACCCGTGCTTGGGGGCGAAGCCCCCAAACCTCCATGTTGCGACATTTAGCGTTTGCAACACCAGTTACAGCGAAGGGCTGACAGCTTTCTATGACCAGAGTCGTGATCGTTGGGTGTGGAGTAGTTGGGGCGGCGATCGCCTACGAACTAAGCCAGGTTGCAGGACTGGACATTACGGTTTTAGATCGCCAACTACCTGCCCAGGGATCAACGGGTGCGGCTCTGGGTGTTTTGATGGGTGCCATCAGTCAGAAACGAAAGGGCCGCAATCTGCAAAACCGACTGACCAGTCTTCAGCGCTATAATGATTGGATACCGAAACTGGAGGCTGTGACAGGACGCAGGACTCTCTTTAACCGCCAGGGGATCCTAAGGCTTTGTTATGGGAACGAAGATCTGAGTTTTTGGAAAACCCTGGCAGAACTGCGTCAGCAACAGGGGTGGCCGTTGGAAATTTGCGATCGCGCCTGGTTGGCCTCCCGCTGTCCCCACCTGAACCTGGAACGGGTGGTTGGTGCTGTCTATTCTCCCCAGGATCGTCAGGTTGACCCGACTGCTCTCACCCTGGCTTTAGTTCAGGCAGCAGAACAAAATGGCGTCCAATTTAAGTTCAACCAGATGGTTACGGGAGCTGATACCTCCCTGTCTTCTGAACAGCAGAGTTGCCAGCAAATTTATACTCAGAACACCTCATTGCCAACGGATTGGCTGGTAATTGCAGCAGGTCTGGGATCAACCCCTCTAACTGCCGCTCTGAAGCACATAATCGAAATCCGCCCTGTCCTGGGTCAGGCGGTTCATGTCCAGTTACAAAAACCTTTAGGGAACCTGACTTTTCAGCCCGTCATCACAGCAGAAGATACCCACCTTGTGCCTCTAGGTAACGGCCACTACTGGGTTGGAGCGACGGTAGAGTTCTCTGCGACCCCTGCTGAACTCGCTCCTGACAGGGCATTATTAGAAGCCTTGATGCAGCGGGCGATCGCCTTTTGCCCTGCCCTGGCAGAAGCAGAAATTGTTCGAACATGGGCCGGGCTGCGCCCCCGACCCGAAGGACGACCTGCCCCCGTGGTTGAAAGGCTTTCCAACTTTCGTAACGTTCTTCTGGCGACCGGGCACTACCGAAATGGAGTTCTTCTGGCTCCTGCAACCGCTGAGCAGATCCGGCAGATGGTGATTGGGCGGTGAAAGGGGCGAGGAGGCAGGAAGGGAGGAGTTTTGAGAAAGGCCACAAACAGCGGACAAGGGAAACAGACGATAGGGGGGAATGGTTACTGGCGTAAAAAGCGGATGGGTAAGTAGCTGGGTGCAATTAAGTTAAAGATGGTTTTGGGGGTGGAGGGGGTAAACCCCCCTGCCTGGGGGCAACGCCCCCACTCCCCTTGCTTCCAATTAATGATGTCTACCTACTTAGTTGCCTGGAAAAATTGAACTGCTGCATTGTAGTCAGTGGATGCCCTCATTCAAATTTCAAGCATGCTCGGGAAACTAATCGAGTCGCGATCGCTCATGATGGTTGGAATTTTGTCCCTGAGTGCCGCAGCATTCTCTGCCTGTAAACAACCCTCTGTCTCCAAAACAACTCCCTCTACGGAAGTATCTGGCCGTACCGTCAACTTTGCCATTCCACCCCAGTTCCACGATGGTGGTGATTTTTCTAATGGAATGGCGGTGGTCTATAAATCTACAAAAGTTCGCTACATCAACCGTCAAGGGCAAATGCTTACGCTCCAGTTCAACCAGGAATATCCCTTTGCCGAAGGGTTGCGCAGGTTTTTGCAGCGGGGTCAGTGGGGATACCTGAACAAACAGGGAAAAATAGCCATTAAGCCTCAGTTTGCTGAAGCCAGAGAATTCTCCGAGGGGCTGGCAGCCGTTCGCCAGGGCGATCGCTGGGGGTTTATTGATAAACGAGGACAAATGGTCATTCCGCCACAATTTGTTGTCTTTAAGAATTTCTCTGAAGGGCTGGCAGCGATCAAAATAAGCAGTCAGTGGGGCTATATCAACAAACGAGGAGACATCATTATTGCCCCCCAATTCCTGGAGACTTCGGGTTTCCACGACGGTTTGGCCTGGGTCAAGACGAAAAGTAAAGAGGGTTATATTAATCGACAGGGTGATTTAGTCATCCAAACTCCCTACGCTGTGGGAGTATTCCATGAGGGACGGGCACGGGTCGAGATTTTTAACAAATTTGGCTATATCGACAAGTGGGGACAACTTGTGATTCGACCTCAATTCGCGTTTGCCCGGGATTTTTTTGAAGGACTGGCGCAAATTCAGGTTGAAGACAGGTACGGCTACATTGACAAACAGGGAAAAGTTGTAATTGAGCCCCAGTTCACACAGGCGCTTGACTTTTCTGAAGAACTGGCACCCGTCTTAGTAGGCGATCGCTGGGGTTACATTAACCCACAGGGACAGATCGTCATTCACCCTCAATTTGTCTCAGCTCGCAAGTTTTCTGAAGGATTAGCGCTTGTCTGTCCTAAATTACGAAGCTGTGGTTATATTCGACACCCTCTGAAAGCAAAACCAGCGGGTTGAGGAGTCAAAAGCCGAAAGGATCGCAGGAGTAGGAAAATGGACGGGAATCAGTTCCAACCCCAGATTCATAATCCAAAAGTCGTTGAAAAGTTGTTTCCAGAGGCGAAGGTCGGAGCACTTAGCTCGCTTTGAAGAGAGGAAAGCTCTTGTATAAGGGGCGCAGTCACCCGAGTCCCCCCGCCCACTCGGCGTCCTGGTACTCCCTTTCTACCAGCGATTGCAGGCTCTGCCATAGCGGCCATAAACGCAGAAATCGATAAGAAAATCGTGATTTGACGCATAACAGATGCACAACATTGGATAGATGCCCAGCTAGATACAGAATGTCAAAGATGAGCAGGCTGAGACCAGCGTTAAATCACCTAAGTCACAATTGAAAAAAAGGGATTCTCCCAATCAGACGGAAGATCAGCCCGTGGATCTACGGGTGGAACTTCACAGGGGTAGACCTGACAAGGTAGTGATGAGCGGCACTAGCCGCCATCATTAACGACTCAAAAATCATTACGATTTGGGCACTACCCCTCATAGGATGGAGGCAGAATTAGGGTACGAGGTCAGAGGACAGGAAGGGGATAGGGGTCAGGGGGGGCAGGGGAGTCAGGGGTACAGGGGAGATGCCAATTCCCAATTCAAAACTCCCCCTCACACTCAGTGGCAGTTGTTATCCTGAAAGGGAATTGCTGTCACAGCTCGCCCTTGTGATTCAAATCCATGACTCAACAACCTGTTCGTATTTGCATTTTGGGTGGAGGCTTTGGAGGTCTCTATACAGCTTTAAAGCTTAGCCAATTGCCCTGGGTTAAACAAGAAAAGCCAGAAATTGTGTTGGTTGACCGGAGCGATCGCTTTCTCTTCTCCCCTTTGCTGTATGAATTAATGACTGGGGAATTGCAAACCTGGGAAATTAGCCCTCCATTTGAAGAACTGCTGGTGGGGACAGGGGTTCGCTTCTATCAGAGCGTAGTGGCAGGGGTTAACTTGCAAGAAAAGCAGGTGTACCTGCAAGATGGCCCGGAAATCACCTATGACAGGCTGGTATTGGCATTGGGGGGGGAAACCCCTCTGGATAAGGTGCCAGGGGTTATCGAACACGCGATCCCATTTCGCACGATCGCCGATGCCTATCGTCTGGAGGAGCGATTGCGCACCCTGGAAGAGTCGGGAACAGACCGGATTCGGGTAGCGATCGTGGGAGGCGGTTACTCTGGGGTGGAACTGGCCTGTAAATTGGCAGACCGCTTGCAAGAGCGAGGGCGGATTCGCCTGGTTGAGTTGACCGATCAAATTCTCAGGACTTCAACTGATTTCAATCGGGAAGCCGCAACCAGAGCGCTTGAGGAAAGGGGCATCTGGATCGACCTGGAAACAACCGTTGAGGAAATTTCAGCCAACACCATTTCCCTGACTTACAAGGGCAACACAGACACAATCCCTGTTGACATAGTGGTTTGGACAGTTGGTACCCGCGTTCCACAGGTAATCAATACCCTCCCCTTGAAGAAAAATTCGAAAGGGCAGATCGTCGTCACTCCTACACTGCAAGCCGTTGACAACCCTGAGGTGTTTGCCCTGGGAGATCTGGCAGACTGCAAAGATGCCGAAGGAGAGCAGGTTCCCGTCACCGCTCAGGCTGCGATTCAACAGGCTGAGTTTGTTGGTTGGAATCTGTGGGCATCCTTGAGTGATCGCCCCCTGTTGCCCTTCCGCTATCAGCATCTGGGAGAAATGATGACCCTCGGTACCAACAATGCCACCTTAACTGCACTGGGGCTAAAACTGGATGGTCCGTTTGCCCATGTCTTTCGACGACTGGCATACCTGTACCGAATGCCAACCCTTGACCATCAAATCAGAGTAGGGGTTTACTGGATCACTCGCCCCATCATGGATGCTATGGCAAGCCTTGAACGGTTGTAAGATGATGCACAGCTTCATTCCGCCTGATCGCTTCTTTCCCTATCTCACCTGGGTTGATGTAGAATCCATGCCCGATCGAGCCAATGTGGTGGTGATTCAACCAGTGGGAGCGATCGAGCAGCACGGCCCCCATTTGCCCTTAGTGGTGGATGCCGCGATCGGGTTGGGGGTATTGGGGCGGGCATTAGAGAAGCTACCTTCTAACGTTCCAGCCTATGCCCTGCCGTCTCTCTATTACGGAAAATCCAATGAACACTGGCACTTTCCGGGCACCATTACACTCAATGTTCAAACATTACTAGCGACCTTAATGGAAGTGGGAGAAGCGATTTACCGGGCTGGGTTCCGGAAGCTGGTGCTGATGAACTCCCACGGTGGACAACCCCAGGTGATGGAAATTGCCGCACGAGATTTGCACCAGAAGTATGAAGATTTTGCTGTGTTTCCACTGTTTACCTGGCGAGTGCCTAACATTGCAGCTAGTTTGCTGAGCGAGCAAGAATTAGCGTTCGGGATTCATGCCGGAGATGCGGAAACGAGCCTGATGCTGAGCCTTCTACCCAATCAGGTCAAAATGGAACGGGCAGTCACCGAATATCCTCAGGGGCTGCCAACTGAGAGCCTGCTCAGTATGGAAGGGAATTTACCCTTTGCCTGGGTGACGAGAGACTTGAGCCAGAGCGGAACTCTAGGAGATCCAACAACCGCCACTAAGGAAAAGGGCGATCGCATCCTGGAATCCCTCTCAGATGGCTGGGTGCAGGTATTAAAGGACATTCACCATTTCCAGCTACCTCAGACCTGGAAAAGTAATACCAATTCAAACCGAACTTGCGACAGATGAAGGGGAATATGGGAGCTGCGCCCTCTTCAGCTACTCTTAGCGGCTCGCCGAGTACGCTCAATGAACATTCGTACTGGAACCATACTGGTTGCTAACCCACTGCCATCTTTCAACAACCCCTTGTTGACTCCAATCATTTCCCCTTGAGAATTAAGCAACGGTCCCCCTGAGTTTCCGGGTTGGAGCAGTCCGGTACTGGTTTGCAGGCTGCCGTGCTTAGTGATTCTGGTAAAGGTACCTTTGGTAAAGGTGCCTGCCTGCCCGCCAGGACTACCAATGGCATACACCCGCTGACCTGGTTTGAGGTTCATTTTGCTTGCCATCCGCACGGTTGGGAGACGATCCTTCGTTTCCAGTTGAACCAGTGCTAAATCGTACTGCATATCAACAGAGATGACCCAACCCTTGTAGGTTTTGCCCTCAGCGGTTCTGGCCGTGATCATTGGTGAACTCCAGACCACGTGCTTGTTTGTGATGACCCAACCTTCAGGGCTGATAATGCTCCCTGACCCAATTTCTGTTCCGCAGTAAATCGTTACAACGGCTGGATTGACCGCTTGAAAAACCTCATTAGCGATCTGCTGTTCACTCTTCGCTGGAACAGGCTGGCGGTTTCCTGCCTGAAAAGTTTGGCTATTGGATGCCGGAGCCTGCTTTTGAATCCCCAAGTCTGTCAAAACCTGAGTTGCCGTCTTTATCCCTGCAGCGGCAAGGATGAGCGTAAGTGAGGTAAGGCAAAGCAGCAAATACCGGAGTTTCATATTTAGAAAAATGATGTACATTGAGCTGGAGCATTTGCCCCTTTCGATTAAACACAGTATTCTTCCCTATGCAACGATGATTTTCAACTACAAAACCCCATTATTGGCTGCGATCATCGGACTGGGTTTCGGAACTGGTCTGAGCAGCTGTTCCGTTTCTTCCCTTCCATTTTTGGGTGAGCAACCCATTGCTTCCAGTGCCTCGCCTTCTCCTGCCGTCTCTACATCGCCTGCCGCATCAGTTCGCCCAGCGTCTCCGACTCCCTCCCCTGCGGCAAAGCCGAAGCCCAAATCTAAAATTCCGCTTACGGTCGAAAAACTTAAGAACACTGAATACTATATTCTCGCGGAAGGCCCTGTGAAGCTGACCAAGGGAAAGTTTGAGGATAAGAAAAAAAGAAAATTTGCGCTCGGCGATCCGGTTGCCTACGGTGACTTGAATCGTGATGGCATTAAGGATGCGATCGCCCCCCTGGACATTACCATTGATGGCAGGCGCTTTACCTACCTGGTCGGTGTAGTTAACAACGGTGGCAATCCCAAACATTCCTCGGCAGAATTTTTGGGTGAACGAGTGAAGGTGAAAACCCTTTCAGCCAATGCTGGAAAAATTGAAGTGAAGTTCGATAAGTACGCTTCCGGCGACCCGGAGGGCTACCCCAGCCAGACCATCTCACGCACGTACACCTTCAAACCCTTCAAGTCAGCTGAAGAGGAAAGTAAGGACAAGAAGAAGGGCGACAAATCCAAGGACAAAAAGCCAGGGACGAGCCAGTCTACAACAAATAAGAAAGAGAAAGAAACAAAGCCGTCCCCTTCTCCCACAGCTTCTCCTAAGAATTGAACTTAAGAAAGAAGCCAGAAGCCAAAAGGGGAAAGGGGTAGGTGGATGAGTTTTGAGTTCTGAGTTTCGAGCTTCCCCTCACTCCTCACCCCTCGCTTTGATGGCAACTATAGCTGTTTTAAGTGGTTGGTGAACAATGGGAGTTGTGAAAGTCTTTCCCTGACAGGAAGCCCTTTCACAATCGAAATAGGATTGAGCTAACAACCAACAACTATCCACTGGCCTCTGCCCTATCACTCATCTTCTCTTCGGATGGGAGTGGTAAGGGTGGTTGATCGTTGATTTTGGCTGTTTCACCGGAGTCCTTGGGATGGAAGTGGATTCCCAGCAGGATGTCGTAGACGAAACCAAAGAAATCCCTAGCGGTTTGCAGCAACCCAAGCGACTGGTGGGAACCCTTCTCATCCAATAAGGGCTTCGTAGCAAAGTAGGCCCGTTCGTAGTTGTACCAGGGAATTGAGGGCCAGAGGTGATGAACTAGATGATAGTTCTGTCCCATGATCATCAAGTTCAGGATGGGGCTGGGATAAACACGGGCATTCTTCCAGCGATCGCGTTCCTTAAACGGACGATGAGGGAGATAGTCGAAGAACAATCCTAACTCCCAACCGACAATCGCCAGCGGCACAAACCAGAAGTTAAAGATGTAGCCAATGAACCCGTACTGATATCCCAGAAAAACAATCGTAGCCAGCAAAGAACGGGCAATCACCCATTCCAACAACTCATACTTACGCCACAATCGCCGCTGAAAAAAATAGATTTCGTGATAAAAAAACCTTGCATTAATCAGCCAGAGTGGCCCCATCGTAGAGACTACATGGTCGGGATCGTTTTCGGGATCATTTACATTCGCGTGATGCTGCATATGCACCCGCGTGAACACAGGAAACGAAAAGCAGAGCATCTGAGCGCTTCCGTGTCCGAGAATCGCATTGATAATTCGATTTCGATGGGCAGCATTGTGGCAGGCGTCGTGGATTACCGTGCCAACCAGATGCAATGCCAGTAGATTTAAGCCGAAAGAACACCACTGATACCAATGCCAGCAAAAGTAACCAAAGGCTGAAACGGTCGCCATAACAACCGCCGCCAAAAACATCAGCAGCGTTGGGTTGAAATCACCGGGAGGACCTAACAACTCCTTGGGTACCGTCAGGGGCTTCACTGCCTCCGACATGTATAGCTTCGCTCCTCTTCGCAATCACCACAGGGTAGTATACGCTACCCATTGCACAAAATAAAGTTTTGTGAAATTAGCTCATTTAATCTAACGATACAGATTCAAGAAGTAATCTGGAATCCTGCGAAGGTAGTGGCTGTGTAATTATCCTTGATGTGTAACGATCCTTGAGTGGCTAACGATGGCCGCTAGCGCTGCTCATCATTCCCTTCGTTAATAAAGTCATTCCCTTTGTTAATAAAGCTGTAGAAAGGTAACAGTGGGGAACCAGGGGCAAAGTTTTTCAGTCTAAAGCCTTCAGAGGAGTGTTGTTTGGGGTCTATCTGCGAATTTTCTGATGCCCCCTAAGAAATCATGGTGCTATGACAGATGTGCAAGGCCCCAGTCCATCAACTCTGTCAATTACTAGAACTGCTTCCACCAGCAATATTCCAAAGGAACTCGACTATGCTAACACGGGGGGTTGAACCACAGATGTTCAGTAGGGTGCTGACTTTGAAAGGATTTGGATTATCCCTGGGGGCTGTTGCCTTGATGGGGACTGGCACTGCGATCGCTGCACCCCTATTTCCAAATACATCCCAATCGTCCCAAACGGCTCAGCAGAGGCCAGCCGAAGACCCAAACACAACTTCTGATGATGTGATTGTCGATACAGAACCCCAAAGACCGGATTCAACCAGCAATGGGTCATCTTCCAGCCTGGCTGGCACCCGATTTAGCTGCCAGCAGAGTGGAGGGCAGTTTGTTGTCATGTACCATCCAGAAAGCCAGCCAGGGCAGTCTTACCCATGGGCAAATCCAACGGCAATGGGCGGCGGTTGGACTCCAGAACTGCGCTGTCGGGAAATTAGCCGCAGGTTGGAGTCTTACCGACCCGATGGCTTGCTGGAAATGCGGACTGCGATTGAGAATGGCTACAATATTGTCTGTGTTACAACTCAGAAAGTTCCCGGTTGCCGCATTGTGCTGACCGTACCTCCTGGCCAGGATCCAATCGTAACCCGCGATCGCGTCTTCCAAAACCTGACGGTTGCCGATAGCGGGCAACAAACTCAAGCAGTCAATACCTTTGTTGAAGGTAATCGGGGCAGTGGCATTGTTGACGAACTGGGCAGGTTGATTAATGTCAACTTGCCAGAATTAAGCCAGCGCTCGAGCTATTCAGAAGCTATCGATCTGCGTCCATTCCTGGATCGGGCCGATGGAGGAACAGGTGCCTACTTACAGCGTGGGGTTTCTAACCGTCCAACTCCCCGGTTAAATCCAGATCGATTCCGCTAAGGTTTCCCGTTTCAACAATCTGCGCAGGCTAGCTTGATGCAAGAAGCTCAACCTCTCCAGGATGTTGAGTCCACAGTCTTAACCCAACTCATACCAATCTGAACGGAATTCGCGACGGATGAAAAGGGTGTGGGGGCGCAACCCCCTGCACCCTTATATGTCACCTTTGCTCTTTAAAGTGGTATTACAAGCTCAACCCAACCCTTTAAAGTGGTATTACAAGCTCAACAACTGACCATCAAGGCTTTATTTATTTGGGAAGGCGCACAGACGCTGTCCTGACATTTACTCACTCCTCACTGCTTTCGCTAACAACTCCTTCTATCACCTGGCACCTAGGTTACCGCCAACTGGCAGGTCACGTTACGCTGTGCTTTACTGTATCAATCTCTACCAAACTGGTTAGAGAGATCCGTTAAGGTCACTTCAAGCTGAATTTTGTGACCTGAAAGACAGTGCCTTCATGCGCCTAGAACAGTTACGAGCGTTTCTGGCTGTAGCAGAGACCGGAAGTTTTCAACAAGCGGCTCAGCGGTGCGGGGTAACGCAATCTGCCATCAGTCGTCAGATTCAGGGCTTAGAAACGGATCTGGGCGTCACGCTATTTCATCGGGCTAACCATGCCAAGTTGACCGTGGCTGGTGATCGCCTGCTGCCCCGTGCTAAGAAGATTTGTCAGGAATGGCAAAATGCGGTGCAGGATCTGGCTGATCTGATTGCTGGTAAGCAGCCAGAACTCTGTGTCGCAGCAATACACTCCCTCTGTGCCTACCACCTGCCGCCTATCTTGCAACGCTTCTGTCAGAGCTATCCAGATGTGCAATTGCGAGTTACAGCTTTGGGCAGCGATCGCGCCCTCAAGGTGTTGAAAGATGGGTTGGTTGACCTGGCAATTGTCATGAATAATCGTTTCCTCACCACCAATGCCGAAATGGTGGTCGAAGTGCTGTATGATGAGCCGATTAAGGTTCTGGTAGCGGTAAACCATCCTCTAGCCCAGTATGAAGCGGTGCCCTGGGATGAGCTGGCAAAGTACCCCCAGGTTGTGTTTAAGGACGGGTATGGAATGCAGCGGATTGTGCAGGAGCAGTTTGAACGGCGGGGCGCAACTCTGCGCGCTGCACTGGAACTGAATACCCCGGATGCATTTCGAGGAGTGGTGCGGCAGGGAGAACTGATTGCCCTGTTGCCCGAAACGGCTCTCATCGAAGCTTATGCCGACCCCACTCTGGCGGTGCGTCCAGTCGCCGCCACTTCAACCAACAATCATCGAAACCCGGATGCTCTGCCTGACCCACCTCTAACTCGACAGGTTGTACTGGTTACGACTCGCGATCGCCTCCAGATTCCTCCCATTCAGCACTTCTACAAGCTTGTTTCTGAATTGTTGCCGCTTCAAGTGAACTGTTTGCCTTTGTCCACTACCCGTGGGGAATCCAAACTTTAGCCGATAACTGTTATGAGCCATGCCTTCAGAGAACTGCTCCGTAAAGTGGGAAGCGGCATACATACCAATGAAAACTTAACCCGCGCGGAGGCCGCTGCCGCGACCCGGATGATACTGCTTCAGGAGGCGACTCCCGCTCAGATTGGGGCCTTTATGATCGCCCATCGGATTCGACGGCCAACGGGTGAAGAACTGGCGGGCATGCTGGATGCTTATGATGAACTGGGCCCAAAGCTGCAACCTATTTCTGCCCCTTACCCGGTGATGGTATTGGGAGTTCCCTATGATGGGCGATCGCGCACTGCTCCTGTCACACCCCTGATTGCACTCATCCTGGCAACGGCTGGTTGTCCCGTTGTTTTGCATGGGGGCGATCGCATGCCCACAAAGGAAGGTGAACCCCTGGTCAATTTCTGGCGGGGACTGGGAGTGGACTGGACAAACTTGCCCCTGGAACAGGTACAGCAGGTACTGGAGCAAACAGGCATCGGTTTTATCTACTTACCCCTCCACTTTCCCCTGGCTCACGGGCTTGTCCCTTACCGAGAGCAGATTGGCAAGCGTCCTCCCTTCGCCACAATGGAGTTGATGTGGTGTCCCTATGCTGGGGAAGCCCATGTTGTATCAGGCTTTGTCCATCCACCAACGGAGGGGATGTTCCAGGAGGCCTTTGCCAGGCGCAAAACTCCTCTTTTCACCACCGTGAAAGGGTTGGAAGGTAGCTGTGACCTTCCTCGCGAACGAACTGCCATTATTGGGTTAGGTCGGTTAAATTGTGAGTTTGAGCGCTTACACCTCCATCCCCGCGACTACGGCTTTGAAGGCAAAAACGTACCATTTGATTCCCCCTCCCAGGTTATTGCTGCCCTGCAATCTGTTCTGCAAGGAGAACCTTCTGAATTGATGAACTCGACCCTTTGGAGCAGTGGGTTTTATCTCTGGCGGTGTGGCCTCTGTTCCTCCATCGAAGCCGGAATTGCCGAGGCAGGACGTCTGCTCACTGGCGGAGAGGTGAGGCAGAAACTAAGGGCAGTTCAGGGAGCGATCGCGCCATTGCAGTTGACGCATTGATCAGTTGGGCGGTGTTGTCCTAGTGTTCCGCCAGGAAAATTTTGACGGGTCGCAGACCTTCAAAATTTAACTCCCATCAACTTCCTGGGTATTCGCTAACTGTCAAATTCAATTTGACAGAGTACTAGGAGCAGGTCAAGAGTTTAATAGACAAAGAAAAGCTGGCAACAGCTCTACTGGCTACCAGCTCTAATACTGATGTGGATAAGTTGTGAGGAGTAGTAAGTAGTCTCTTAAAGGATCTGACGAGAGACCAGCTTTTCAAAGGTTGCTTGAGTTTGATGCAGGAGTTGTTCCCGACTATCAACGGTTTTTGTGAGAGTAGGAACCAAATTGCGAGCTTGCAAAGACATGTGAAGTTGGAGATGGGCAACGTATTCACTTAAATCTTCGCGGTAAGAAGAGTTGAAATTTTGCCGTGAACGCGTATCCAAAAGTGTTCTCCTTTCCTAACTCTGCATTCTGAATCAACGTAACTGAAAGTATCACGCAGTGGGACACACTTCTGGCTTCGCAACGAAGCTTAACCAACAAGCAGCAGTACTGTTGAGAAATTTAAAGGCTTATAAATCACCATTTAGGATTTACCGACTGGCAAGAGGTGATGTCTCTGATTGGCGGGGTTGTCAATTTCTTTGTGGCAATCTTAGAAGGGGGCGAGGGAATCAAGGGGTTTCAAGGAGTCAGAGCCCCGTTTCTAGAACACTTTCTGGTTGGCAGAAGGTCAATGTCTGTGAATCTTTGAATGTTGTCTTTCAACCATTGGCAAACTTGTGTTATGCTCATATGTTGTCTCTACTGGACGCATAGCTCAGTTGGTTAGAGCACTACGTTGACATCGTAGGGGTCACTGGTTCGAGTCCAGTTGTGTCCATCGTCATAGCTTCGTTTTAGAGTATTTTTACTGAGGCTACTCAACAGCGGCGAACCAACAAATTTGTGAAATGGCACTCAATGGTAGTGGTATTCGCTATACTGCGCTAGTACTGGGGATTAGCCCAACCACAGTCATTGAAGAATTAAACAAAAGGATCGTCATCTTGACCATGCGAACCGACCGTTACTCGAACAACTCAAGCCTACGACTGTGACCGTTTCTAAACACATCAAGGAGGCTGAGTCAAACGAGATGTGAAGTTTTGTCTGGTGCAAAAAACAGAAGCGCTGGCTCTGGTATGCCATTGACCATCAAACCGGACAGGTATCAGCGTATGTGCTGAAAGACCATGAGGATTAGGCATTAGTCGAGTTAAAGGCATTGCCGGAGCATTTGGTGTTCAAACCTTTTACACCAATGGGTGGGGGCTTATACCTATTTGTTAGAGGAAGACTAGCATGTGGTTGGTAGGCGGAACACACAAAAAAATTGAGCGTAAACCTTGCGCTAATGACAGAGATTTCTATCGAGTCAACGCGTTTGCCACCCTCACATAGGTGGCGTTGCCACGCAGTCCTTAAATCTTGACCGGTAAGGCCGCTCGACAGGTGGTCAACAGCCCGACCGCCACTTGGTTGACGTCAAGCTGAACCAGTGTGATTGCTGTTTTTGTGGGAGGTACTATGACTGAGTGTCGATGCATGACCCCGCCGTTCGACTTTCGTGATTATGACATTGAGTCGCTCGGTATAGACGCGACAAACGGACGGTTCGGCAATGTAACAGTCGAGACCTGCAAGCGATGCGGCGCTCAATGGCTGCGGTACTTTGTCGAGTACGAGGGAATGCCATCTTCTGGGCGATGGTATCGGGGACTGATGTCCCCGGAAATGTTATTGGGGCTGACACCCGATCAGGTCCCGGCGGTGCTGGCAGGGTTACCCTGGTACTTCTACGGCGGAAGCTACTTCCAGACGTCCGGCCAAAAAGGATGTGGCCCGCTCTTCGTGGATTTGGCCGCTCATCGGGCCAAACCCGACAGGGCAGCCGAGACTTCTCAGCGTCGGGATGCTGTCGGAGCCGTCTGGCCACAGAGGGTTGACTTGGTGGGTGAGGTTGCTTTGGATGAACTGACCCTCTCCTACATCCTGCCTAATGGTGGCAGTCGTTGTCTGGCCTGGTCTGACCTACGGGCGGTCGAGATTGTCACCACCGATGCCGGTCCATTCGGTGAGGACGTGTTCTGGGTGCTGTTCGGAGCCGAACCACCGCTCATCATTCCGCAGTCGGCGCACAACTCGGACGCACTCCTGGCTCGTCTTCAAGAGTTACCTGGGTTCAACAGCAATGCCATTATTGCGGCCATGTCGTCGACTGCCCCCGGGCGGTTTCCATGCTGGTCGCGAGCCTGAAGTCCAATCGCATGTATCTTCATTGTCTTGAGGTGGCTGTTTCTGTACTGTTTATAGCTGTCGCCAGGTTGCTTAGGACACTGGGTTTAAGGAGGGGTGTGGGGACGCAGCCCCCAGCCAGGGGTTCCACCCCTGCGCCCCGTCCTATGACCTGACCGACTACTACATTCCGCCTAACCTCAATAAAATTCTCGGCATCTTGATCCACGGATTGGGATTACAAGTACCGAGCAGGCAGTAGGCGGTAAATTCTCCACTGCCCACGGCTCACTGCCCACTGCCTATGGAACTGCCAAATCGAACTCAAGCTTTCATTCAACCAACCAAGCTAACTGGATATTTCTTGTCCAGCCATCTGAAAGGGCATTGCTGGGTCAGGGTCGGTTTGACACCCACAGTGCAATACCACCTGCTCAGATTGCAACAGGATCAGGGCATCGGCACGAATGGGTTAAAGCGATAACTCCGAGGGCTTCAGTCGCCCCATTATCCCACACGTTCCAACCCTAAAACCCCGGTATAGACCAGCCATGTCTATTCTTAGTGGTGGAGGATGAATCGCTCTTTCCTAACACCTGACACCTGGTACCTGCTAAGTAGGTAGACATCATTAATTGGAAGCAAGGGGAGTGGGGGCGTTGCCCCCAGGCAGGGGGTTTCACCCCCCTCCACCCCCAAAACCATCTTTAATTTAATT